>CAYVGA010000015.1:0-26915 GCA_964449855.1 uncultured Lachnobacterium sp. | reverse complement strand
TTTTTCAGCAGCAGCTCTGCCGCCTTTTACACCAAAGGAAACTACGCCGCATGTGCCGTTTGGCATGTATTTCTGTGCTCTTTCATAGTATTTATTGCTCTTAAGTCCCGGGTAGTTTACCCATGTTACACATTCGTGTGCTTCTAAGAATTCTGCTACTTTCTGTGCGTTTTCACAGTGGCGTGGCATACGCACATGAACGGTTTCGATACCAAGGTTTAAAAGATATGCATTCATTGGTGACTGGATTGCACCAAGGTCACGCATGAGCTGTGCAGTTGCTTTTGTGATGTAAGCACCTTCTAAGCCAAATTTTTCTGCATAAGTTACTCCATGGTAAGAATCATCCGGAGTCGTAAGTCCCGGGAATTTGTCTGCATGTGCCATCCAGTCAAATTTACCAGAGTCTACGATACATCCGCCAATAGTTGCATCGTGTCCATCTAAGTATTTTGTAGTAGAATGGATAACGATATCTGCACCCCATTCGATTGGACGGCAGTTAATAGGTGTTGCAAATGTATTGTCTACAATAAGCGGAACGCCGTGTGCATGTGCTGCGTTTGCGAAACGTTCGATATCAAATACGATAAGTGCCGGATTTGCGATAGTTTCACCGAAAACAGCCTTTGTATTTTCCTGAAATGCAGCTTCTAATTCTTCATCAGAACAATCCGGATCAACGAAAGTAAATTCAATCCCCATACGTTTCATGGTCACTGCAAAAAGATTGTATGTACCACCATAAATGGTAGATGAACATACAACATGGTCTCCATTTCCACAAATATTAAAAATAGAGAAAAAGCTGGCTGCCTGACCGGATGATGTAAGCATTGCTGCACTACCGCCTTCTAAGGCACAGATTTTTGCTGCTACATAATCATTGGTTGGGTTCTGAAGACGTGAATAGAAGTATCCACTTGCTTCAAGGTCAAATAATTTACCCATATCTTCACTGGTATCATATTTAAATGTTGTACTCTGTACAATTGGAATCATACGTGACTCGCCGTTTTTTGGTTCGTATCCAGCCTGGATACACATGGTTTCTCTTTTCATATTTATTCTCCTTCTGAGACTCTTCAAAATCTCATTTATTTTTATTCCAATACTTCCATCCGCATCAACAACGTGCTTAGAAAGGAAAGTAGTTCTATTTTAACACAAATTTCACACAATACTTATATTAATTACTTATAAATACCATAACTAACTTTTCTACATGAGAGCAAATACCGTACCCCCATTGTCACAGCGAAGAGTGCTATGCAGATTCCCGTAATTCCAGCCCCAATACCAAGTCCCGGGCTTATATATTTTAATTCAATCGTATGTAAGCCCTCTTCCAGATGCACACTGATAAACGTCTCTTTAAAATCCTGCATTGGTGTTTCGACACCATCCACATACAGCGTCCATCCGGATTCATCCGTTACCGCCAGAACCAGTCTTCCTGCTTCTGTTACATCAATCTGTCCTTTGATATAAGTATCTGTAAACGTTTCTGTTACCATCGTCTGACGGTTTAACGTTTCATACGCCTCATCCACCGCATCCAGATTCAAACGGTAGGTATAAAATGTAATTCTTTCGTTATTCGAATTTGTAATCTTAATTTCATCGCCCGCCTTACATTCACCGAACTCAAACAGATACCGATGGGTCGTCTTGCCAAAACGAGTGCTAGGCCCATCATTTATACTAACGTTCAAATTGCTGGAACTGCATTTATCGTAATAACCATAGTAAATGCCATCCTCCGGTACAGTCAATGTTGTCATACCTTCCTCAATAACAGCACCTACATCTTCAGAAACCAGCATATAATTGGATGCCCCAAGTGCAAATGCCAAATCATTGATGTGTGTAATCTTTTTCCCTTGGTCATTATCCCAGTTTTCAATTGCTTCTTCACTCATCATAAAGCCCAAAGGCAGACAGTATTTATTTTCATATAAATAATATCCGCCGGAAGACGCAATCACTTCCCGTAATGCATTTTCTCCTTGATTATTGTCCGAAAGCATGTACTTTACGGATAACATGGAGGAAACAATTGGTGTTGCACCATTATAACAATAGAAATTCTTTCCACCCTCCATATACATTTTCTGATAAAAATGACTCGCATCAATATTCAGTACGGACGAAAAAATTGTTCCTGATGCATAACCATACAAACTATCGTCATTTTTTGTTTTACGCTCGATATCTTCTACACGGTAAAACGTTACTCCGCCCTCCGGCGCATCCGCCTGTGCATCCGCTTCTGCCAGTTCCAAAAGCACCTCATAGTCTTCCATCTTAGAAAGATATGACGTACGGCTCAAAGTATAAAAACCGGATACCGCCATGTTTAGAATCACTTCACCCATCGCAAGACCGAAAGCAAAGCCTTTCATCAACTGCATCATCTGCTTGCTTCCCATACGCGAAATGATGAAACACAGTCCATACGCCAGCACAAAGATTCCGGTCATCCAAAATGCAATCGGCTCTGTCACATCTTCCGGTGTTGTTCTGCTGCTAAGTACCAAAAGACCCACACATGCCGCCATACTTATGAGCATATGCGAAATCTGATTTCCTTTTCGTTTGCAATACGTCTCAAATCCCAATATTAGCATCACAAATGCAAACAAAAATGACTGTCTGCCCGGCAATGAATTTGGAAAACGAAATCCATGCCAGAAACAATCCAGATAGTTATTTGCAAAACTAATCAGTAAAAATACCACAATCAGAATTCTTGGTATCTTCTGCTGCCATTTGATACGACGATTCAACACATACATCACAAACAGCACCAGTGCAAACACACCACAATAAAGATTTGGCCAATGATCATTTCCTGTATATGGATCTGCAATCACACAGACACGCGACAACTCTTCGATAATCCCAAAGTACCATTCGCCAGCCTCCGGCCATCCGCTGTCTGCCGATGCCGAATTGCCCAATACCAAAGCTTCCGGAATCATCAGTACTGCACCCGTTCCACCTGCCAAAAGCGAGTACCATGCGAAGCGAACCGCAGCACGAATCTTTCCTTCTTTTTGCTCCAAAAACAAAAGCACGAAATACAGTACCAAAAAGATACAAAGAATATAACCCATATAAAAATTAGCCAAAATAGCTACAGACAATGATACATAATAAAGTACCGGCTTATTCTGCTTCACCAAACGTTCCAATCCGATAACAACCAATGGAGTCAGTGCTACACAATCCATCCACATGATATCCCAGTAATATGCCGCCGTGAAACCGGAAAATGCATATGCCGTTGCAAACACAAGTGCCGGAACTGCCATGCTTTTTATATAATTTCCCTCTTTATTTACTAAAACAAAACGTTCTTTCAAAAACCAAAAGAAAAACATTCCGGACAAACCAATTTTTATCCAAATCGTCAGTGTCATAAACTCAATGACCAAAGCCTTTGGCCAGAAAATCAAAAGCCAATTCAACGGACTTGCCAGATAATAAGCATAATGTGCCAGAAAGTCCGATCCCAATCCCAGATTCCACGTATACAGCATACTGCCACCCTCGGTCAGTTTCTCATGGAACTCCATAAAAAACGGACAATACTGATGATACATATCCACATGCAGCACACAATTTTCACCAAACGGATACACTCCTGCCGCCGCGCAAATAAGTACGCTGACCCCAAATGGCAGACCAAACGCAAGCACACTCCATATCCATTTTTTCTTCCCGATATTTTTCAACTTCTGTTTCATAACTTTTCCATCTTCCTTATAACAATATCAGTAATTATGTAACGGTTCAGCCTTTGGCTGACTGTTACGGGTGACACCCATATGAAAAGTCGCCTTTGGCGAGATGGGTGTCGCTCACACAGAAATCTGTTCTCACGCTCAAAACAGCAAGTGTTTTGAGCTGTATTAAAATTACCAGTATCACTCATAATCAAACATAAAATAATATTGTAATATTTGATATTTTTGCAAATATTCCTCCGAATCCGAATATTTCTTGAACTCCAGCAAGAAACTCTGATATGCTGTTGTCGGCATCTCTGCCGCTTCCAGCACTTCCGCGGCTAGAAAACTGATATCCGTATCCGCATTGCTTTTTTCTTCTATATCAAAATTTGCCCAAATTACATACGGCACCTGATAACGCAGCTTCGCCTCTTCCACCGTCAATTGCGACGTATTCACACCATTCAGGCGAAAAATTTTGTTGGCCAGGGAATCGTTTGGCTGGTGGTCTCCAAAAAAGACAAGCATGGTCTTTTCCTCTTCCCCGTCAAAATAGTTCACTAGTTTTTCAAATTCCATATCTGACACTTTCATCAAAGAAAGATACTGGTCCAGAGCAAAATTTTCGATTTCTTCCACATGGATATCTGGTGTAAAATTCTCATGCTGCTCCGTATACCCACTATGATTCTGCATCGTTACTTCAAATGCAAACAATGGCGTACCGGTTTCTTTTTCTTCATAAAGCCGGATGATTTTCTCATAAGCACTTTTGTCACTGACATAATTTCGAATATACCTGCGATTTTCAAAATCATGCAGAAAATACGAAGTCTCAAATCCCAGCAATGGATACACCTCATCGCGTTCCCAGCCGGATGCGTTATACGGATGCATACCATATGTTTCATACCCCATTGCGTTTAACTGACTCGCCAGCGAAGGCAGCTCTTTTGTAATATACTGCTGATACGGAATACTTCCCACCGGAAAAAAATCCATCGTATGTCCTGTCAGAAATTCAAACTCGGAATTCGCCGTATTGCCGCCGCAGACAGATACCTCCAACGTTCCGGTAATCGTATTTGGCCACCCCTGCTGCAATCGGTGGACAAAAGGCATATAATCCTCATTTGTGGTAAAATCACCCAATACCGACAAATCCGAAAATGCTTCATTCATAATCACAATGATATTCGGCATCTCCTGCTGATTTTCAACATTCATATGTTTTCCATCGTCTGCACTATTTTCGTTACCTGTATCCGTTTCATACTCTGCCAGAATTTCCTGTGCCTTTTTCACACTGTAGCCATCCGGCTTTTCCACACGAAGATACTCCATATCCATTGCAAATGTCACTGCCATACCGTTTACTTTCGTCATATGAGCCGGCGTAAACAAATACGGATAAAGATAACTATCTGTCTGAAACTCATCATCCCACAACAAATTTACAAAACCGCACAGTGCCACAGTCACACAAAGGGACGGAACCACACGCCACAACCATTTGCATGGAAGGCGAAACTCCATAAACTGCAGCAGCATAAACACTACCAAAAATCCTGCGCTAACCATAAGCACTTCTTTTGTCGGCGTAAAATCATAGTTTCCCGCCACACTGGCCGCCGTCTGAACAGAATAAATATCCCATGGCACAAACGGCGTTGACCGAAATGCCATGATATAGTGATTCACCAGACCATACACAAATGCCGCTGCCGTTTCGATTCGAAGCGCCACCTTACCGCTTCCCGTCACAAAAAACAACAGCCATGCAATCAATTCAAACAAGAAAATATTGTATACCTGTGCCAACTGACGCACTTCTTCCAATGCATTATGCTCAAAACCCTCCATCAAATAAAACAACAGTATTGGCACGATGGAAAATACCAATCCATTTATCACTTTTTTTAACACAATTACCTCTCTTAATATCTCTCCATGATACACATCTTCTGCCATATTGCAATCTTCATCAATAGAATACAAAAAAGCAGATACGATAAACCTCATTTTATCATACCTGCTTTTCTTTTTAAATATTTTTATAATTATTCAATGTTGAAAAATGTAACAGTCAGCCAAAGTCTTAATAATTCGTCACTACTAGTCTACGCCGATACATATTATCAATCTGATCAATCACACGTCTCGCCTGTCCATATCTATGCGGATTAATCGTAATCACCAGCATTTCGCTCGCTCCATTGTATTGCATCCTCTGAAAAAAAGGAATCCGCTTCGTACTCAATGTAAATGGTATATGTGCATTAATCAGTGCCTGTCTGGTCTGATTACTTGCTTTCTGATTTGTTGTTCTGCACAACTCGATATCATTTCCGGTAAAATTACCTAGTTTTTTCGCTGTTGCCACCAAATTATCCTCCAAACGTATTTTATTGTATATCCCTGTTTACATTATTTTAATCATTGCCTCTCTACTCGAAAAATGTTTGATTTTAAAAAGTTATCATATGAGATATCAATTGTCAATAAAAAATCTGCTTGGCAGATGGGTTTGCTCACTCTTGAAGCACGTTCTTACGCTCAAAACAGCAAGTGTTTTGAGCTGTACTGAACAGTTACCCAAATTGTTACATTTTCATTATTGATAGCTACCTCAATGCCCCTTATGATGATGCGATGTATCTTCGCATGCCTCATCCGTTACATCACATGTAAAATGTACATCCACCTGGCCAATTCCACACCCAATATTCATATGATGACTGGCACCTATATTCGTGATATTTTGTTCTGCACCTACACCGCCGAACGAACGATTTCCAACCACCACCTTACCGATTCCACATTCTACATTATAATTATAATCCGTTTCTGCTCCGGCAATCTCGATATCTACCTGGCCTACACCAGCTTCCACATCCAATTCCTGAACGGACAGATTTTTTACCTCCGCCTGTCCGGCACCCACTTCAAGATTCAGCTTATCTACACAAATATCCGAAAGCTCTGCCTGCCCTGCTCCTACTACAATACTACATTCTTTTGCAGCCAAATCATAAATCTTTGCCTTACTTGCCCCTATCTCTAAATCCATAACCTCCAATTGTGTATTCCTTGGAAGAATAATCTCAAGTGACGCATCGGCATCTCCGTTTATTTCTAAGCCGCCTTCTATATATAAAGTCTTATCCACATCACTGGATGTCACAGAAAAATCCGGAACATTTTCCTGCACAATCTGTACATAGGAAACATCACCATAAGAAATATCCAATCTTCCCGCACCATATTCTACAAAAATCCTTGTACACTCATGTGGAATTTCACATACTTTATCACTTCCCGAATAATGCTCCTCGCCATAATGAACACCTGTATTTTCATCCTCATCCTCGAAAAAAGAAACATGAAAACCATCTTCCGGACCAAACTTAAACTTTCCCTCATACATCATTCGCTGAAAATCTGTCCATCTAAAACCAAGCGTAAACGCAACCAGCAGACAAATAACTGCAATACTTGCAAAAAACCCTGCAACACCCAATGCTATTTTTGTAAAAAGCTTCAAATCTCATCGCCTCCTCTCTGACGCTTCACCAATCCTTTTGTCCATGATACAACCACTCGCACCAACGCCGGTATCCACTTGAACACCAGCAGTACAAACAGCAGGATGAGTAATGCACTAATCGCCGTAAGCAATGCACCCACACCAATCGTCACTACACCTTCCACCGGCGAAGAAAACAATCGGAAAATGCCCATCACCAGACACACCAAACCTCCTGCAAAAATACCGATGCCGGAACCACCAACACCCACAACTACACCAAAAAGTCCTCCTAATACACCTACAACAGCACCAAACAAGCCTGCAACGATACCAATCCAAAACGGAAATGTAAACACCAGCAGAATAATCAAAAGAATTTTTTGAGACTTATTCATATTCTTAATTTTTTCTACCATCGTTGGCTTATCATCCACCTGCTGCCCATCTGAATATTCCTGCCGATTTCTATAATAATCATCCAGAATCATCTGCGCTACCTGTTCCGGGCTGCCCAGCTCCTGCAATATCTGCTGTTCATTTTCCACACCCGCATCATCAAAATACGCATTATAATATGCCAGCGCATCCATTCGCTCATTCTCCGGAATACCACGAAGCAGATACTCCAACCTTCTAAAAAATTCCTGTCGATTCATAACTCATATCCTCCAAACAATGAATTGATTTTCGAAGTATAATTCTTCCATTCGATTTCATAGAGCCGCAACTGTGCCTCTCCCTTTTCCGTCAGCTTATAGTATCTGCGATTCCGGCCAGCATATTCCATATCATATACTTCCAAACAGTCATCTTTCTGCAACCTTCGAAGCACCGGATACAAAGTGGATTCCGAAACCTCCAGCACCTGACGCACATCCTGCGTAATCTTGTACCCGTAGGTTCCCTGCTCCTCTTTCGAAACAACCGCCAGCACAATCGCATCCAAAAGTGCTGCACCTGTGTTAAAAACCATTGTTCACCTCCTGTATTTTTATGTATGAAATCATTGTGAAACCAAAAACAGTTTTCATAACAACTTAGGGTTTTACCTGCTGTCAGAAACCCCACTTTCAAACATACTATTTAAATCTCAATATTATACACTGTATAATATTATATCTATACTATATATCATATAATATCATTTGTCAACATTATATTTTTTCTAAATCCCATACCAATTCCAAGTGATACCTTTGCAAAAAAATGTCCCCAGAAGCAGATGCTTCTGGGGATTTACATTTTTAATTTGTTACATAAACCTCTTCTTTCATGGAAAGAATTATATTGAATAAAAGAATAAGTATACACGGTAAAATCGTAAAATATACTGTTACTTCTTCACCCGCATAAGCCCAAAATCCAAATATATCTTCTACTTCAAAATACAGAAAATACCACCAAATAATGACCGAAACTCCAAAACTTACACATAACAATGCATGTATCATATATCTTTGTTTTTTAAGAAACCTCTGTTGCAGAACAACCGATGCTATGATTATACTTGCAAATAAAAGTCCAAAGAAACCTTCTTCACTGTAAAAATTTATAAGATTTGACCAATCTACACCCATCATACCCCAAAAAAACATCACACCAATCAAACTAATCACCGCCAAAATATCCAGCCAACGCAGCAAATCCACTTTTCTAATACATGGCTTCTGCCCACTTAATACACTAATTCTTTGACTTTGTGTTTCAATTGTTTTTTCATGCTGCAAACTGGAATTTTTCCATGCTAAAACTTCAGATTGCTTTTGATGAATAACATTTTCTTTTTCACGAATTATATCATCTTTCGTTTTTAAGCTCTTATTCAATTCATTCTTTTGTGCATTTAACTCGTCCTTTTGTCCATTCAAATCTGCAATAAAAGCTTTATATGTCTGGCATTGTTCATTCAAATTTTGAATTTTTGCATTCAGACCGTCTTTTTCTTTTGTTACAGTTGAGTTATACTGTTCCATTTGCTTTTCAAATGCAGCCATCCGTTCGTCATATTCCTGTTTGTTTTTTTCATTTCGCTCATGCAGGTCTTGTACTTTTTTCTGCAATGCTTCTTTTTCCTGCAAAACAGATGCTAATCTTTTCATAGTTTCGTCATTTTCAAACGAGCATCCATCTTTTTTCATTATTTCATTCTGAAGCTGACTTTGCAGATTATCAATCCTTGTCTTTGCCTGTCGAAACCATTTTTTCGCTTCTTCAAAAGAAGCCGGCTCTTTATCCATACTATCATGGAATCCATCTAATGAATGTGATTCTCCTACATTACCCATTTCTGCTGATTTTTGAAACAGCTTTGCCGCCTCTGCATAATCCTGTGCAACACCTTGTCCATTATAATAACAGATTCCAAGATTGTATATTGCCGAAACATCCCCCTGGTCTGCTGCTAATTTAAAAAGCTTGAATGCTTCCATATAATTGACAAGTGTTCCTTCTCCTTTGCGGTAACACATTCCTAAGTTACATTGTGCATACGTATAACCTTGTTCCGCTGATTGTTTAAACCAATACACTGCTTTTTTTAAATCTTTCGGAATGCCTTTTCCATAATAACAGAACAACCCCATTCTATATTGCTCTACCGGATTCCCTGCCTCTGCTCTTTTCAAACATTCTTCTGCCAGTTTTTTAAACTTTTCCATTTCTTTCCTCCTGCTCACAAATCATATTCTTACGCTCAAAACAGCGAGTGTTTTGAGCTGTACTGAATAGTTATATCAACTACATTTAACAGTACATTTTCCTCTCTTATGTAAATTATCATCTCTTTTTTTAAATCACACTCACTATAAACCTTACATGATGATTTTGTATTATCAGCGTTTATAATTATCCAATCGGATTTACTAAGATTTTTTAGCCTTATCGTCTTCGTTGGTTTATTATACATAATCTTAAATAATACATCCGTATTTAATTTTTCAGATATATGTTTACCTATAACCATCTCCCCTGCATAAAATTCCATATTGCCTTTTTCTTCACCATTACTGATTACTCGAAATGTTACGCTAGAAGACAGCTTTTTATTTTTTTCATAAGAATCCTCTCTTATCGGAGGTTCTTCTAACTCTATTGTAATATCCTGATCTAAAATTAATTCTGAAAAATACGCTATAAATCGCTTTTTCCAATTATGATTTCGTCCTTCTTCTTCCAAATATTCTTCTATTTCATTCAAACATTCCTGTTTTCGCCACATATTTGTCGCCATGTAGCCTTCCATCAATTGCTTTCCTACAGCATTACTGTATACTTTCTGAATAAATTCCCTTTCTTCGTACAAATTTGGAGACAAATCTTCAAGAACTGTACAAAAAAACTCTTTATCTCCCAAAATTTTACAGCCACACAAATCTACAGCCCATTTTATCGTATCTTGTATCAAGGGAGTTGCACTTTCTTTTCTCTCCCATTTCTCATATAACTTCATAGTCTTTTGCATCATAGATATTATATTCCCTCATATATTATAAATGACACTCATATCAAAGCTCCTTGTCTGATATGAGTGTCATTTTCAATTCGACATTTTATATCCCATTCAACGTCTGAACTTTCATTTGTGTAAACCAATCGTCCTCCACCCTATATTTTTCATCTACAATTGTGGCCTTAACAAAGTAAGTTGGGGCAGGTATAACACCATTCGCACGTCTGATATATTCCTCACAAATTCTTAACCGAGCATCATAATAAAGTAACTTCTCCTGCTCATTTTTTTCAATCGTTCGTACTATCTGCTTAAGATTTTCTATTTTTTCCTTAACACTAAACCATTCTTTTGTATTTCCTACATTTTTTCTTAGATTCTCCATGTCTGATTCCCATTGTTTATCTATGTTCTTGATCATGGCTTTCTTTCTTTTTTCATAATCTGCAATTACTTCATTACGTTCCATAAAGGTATCATGCCATAATTTATCTGCCTGTTCCAATGGAATTTTCACCTTTGGAATTTCTAAATCATACGTATAGATACCTGCTAATGAACAATCATCTTCAACCCCATTTCCTTTATCTGCCCAATATTTCACACAACTTTCCAAATATTGCATCTGTGCATCATTTAGGCTAATCTCTTCCGTTTCTTTCTGTTCCAAAGATTCAAACTTTTGAATAAGTGTATGAAAAAATTCCATAAACTGCAATTGATCCATAGAATCACCAATTCCATCAGAAGAAACAATAACTGCCTGTGGAATCTTTTCGGAAAATACAACACGAAATGCATTTTCTCTTGTAAAAATGTCAGAATCGCATAAAGAGGCTGGTGAACCGGCTTCACCTTTTTCATCAACACACAAAGGTTCGTAATAAGTTCCATCTGCATCTACACACAATAAAACTCCATCTCCTATATGTAATGCAACAAAACAATTTTTGTTAATTGCCATTGCCACAAAAGTTGCACCGTAAATATTCTGCAATCCTCGTCCTGATCCATAGATTGACCTTACCCGTTCTGATAAAGGTTCCATTTCTTTTTCCGAAATAGGGTTTTTCTGCAAATCTTCAAAAACTTTATTGTCCCAACATAGCTTAATGCTTTTCTTTAAACGCATAATTTTTTCTTCTGAAATATCTTTTACTTCAAAAGATTCTTCATTATACAATTCAAAAAAACGTTTTAGTATTTCAATTCCTGCTTCACAGCCAAACTTTGCACCTTTGGCACTCCTAAAACAATTGTTGTCACTATGCCCATCACAGGCAACACAGATATAGAATTGTCCATCCGGGTCCATGTATGAAGCCGCATAATCTTCACAACCAGAATTATTTTTGACATGGGAAAATCCCATCTGATAATTATCAAATACCCTATAATTCATATACTATCCTTTCAAATCCTACAAATTCAAAAGATTATTCGATTAAATAAATTTAATATCATCTCCAAATGCATCAAATGCATCAAACGCATCAAATCCACTGGCATCGTCTGTATCACTACTACTTTGATCATCTTGTCCAAAGGATATATTTGGGTCGTCGGATACAACCGCATGCTTTGTAGCAATCTGAATCGTATGTATCGTTTTTGCCTGAACCTGAGCAGCAATTGCAGTTGCATCTACAGCATTAATAATGCCCTCTTCCGGACTTGTTACAAAATGTTCTACAGCAGCACGAGCAGAAGAACTATTAATAGCATCACTTCCAATTAATACTGCAAATCTTTGCGAAGCCTTAAACCAGCCATTTTCCAGCAACGCATCTAACTCCGGCTGATAATTATCATCTTCTGTAGGTTCTCCATCTGTCAAAAACATAATATACGGCTGTGCAATTTTACCTGTATGTGCCATAAATTCTTTTCTTGTAAGCTTTTCTCCAAGTTTGCGGAATGCACTACTAAAAAAAGTTACCCATTGACTACATTCCAAATCCTCATGACTGTATTCTAAAATTGGCGTAGGCATTACCAGCCATCTTGCTTCCTGGTCGAACGTCATAATAGATATTTTTAATTCAAACTCGGACATACTATCTTCCTGAATCTGCTTTAATGCCGGAAGCATTTGTCTAAACGCTTCATTTACCGCTTCTATGCGGCCATCGTAACGCATACTTCCGGAAATATCCACAACAAAAATCATATTTAACAATTTTGCTGTTCCCTTTGTTTTTAAATCCCCAAATTGAGGAGTATATATTTCACTACCCATAAAATCTGCCATTTATTTTCTTCCTCCTTTTAATCTCTAAATATTCTATATGTATGAATATCCATAATGTCAGCTATTTTCAAAATCTCACTCGACAAATCAACTAATCCAATAACTTTATTTGCCTGGAATTCCACAAATTCCAAAATATCATTATCCGTTGTGATTTTCTCATTTCCAACTAACACCACATATCGCTTCGCTTTTCGAAAACGCTCCATACTTTTGACACGTTCTAACCGTTCCATATACGTTCCCCTATCTGCCGGTTTCCCATCTGTTATCAAAAATATATATAATTGTCCTGTCTGTCCCTGTCCTTTTTCTAAATATGTTTGAATCCCTCTATACAACCCATAAAATGATGTCAAACTATAAAACCCATTCCATTTTGCTTCTACTTCAAAATATGGTATCGCACTATAATTCAAATCTTCCATCATAACAGGTTCTTTCATATTTTCGTCAAATGTAGCAAACTCTACTCTGCATACATAGTTATGCCATTGCTTTAGTTGTCTTACACTTTCTATACATTCTGCCATTGCTGCATTCACAGACCCTATTTTCTGACCATACATACTCCCAGATGTATCTACAATAAATAACACTGTGACAACATTTGTTTCCATTTATAATATTTTCCCTCTACATTCCACTAACTATTTCAATTTTAGAACATCCAATATATATCTTCATTCCATTTTCCGGTTTTATACCGCAATCCGAATAAAGGATAATTTTCTGTCCGTGGTCTTCCACATACCACATACCTGATGTACGATTCTCTAATAGTCCCTTAGTATTTATTCCTCCAATAATACCACCTTTTTGCATATCTATTTTCTCTTCATCTACATGATACCAATAAATTGCTTTTCGAGGCCACACAGGAATTTTGAAACCATTTACCACCATAAATAACACATCATTTTTTGCATCCGGATCACATAAGCGAAACTGATTGTTCACACAGACCAAACAATCTCTTAACATTCTCATATACTTAACCCATTCTTTCATACTTAAGCAATCCAAATCTTTCTGTTTTACATTTAATTCCTGCTCAAACACTTCCTTTAAAAAGATAGGAACATTCTTCCACATTGGAAGAATTTCTCTTCCAATGTAATCAGAAAATCTATTGGTACAATCCGACATAACAAAACCATAATCACCGGAATGTATTTGTTTGATTGCTTTTTTTGATAAAAGCGGATATTCTAATAATGTTTCCCTACCATCAAACGGATTTTCCATACACAAAAGACGAAATGTAGAATATACGGCAAATCTTGTGAAATCATTCTCTTCCAATCCGGTATTCGTTCCACCTTGACATTGTATATAATTTTCCATACCGTCTAAAGATATATCATTTTGAAAACATTTTTCCACATCAATTTCCACATCACCATTTTCTATATTTACAGATACAGCCTCTGTTGATAAATGAACCAAACACTCTGCATAACAATCCTTTTTTTCTTCCAAGGCCTCTGCCAAATTAAGAGCCGCCATTACTCTTGCTTGTAATGGGAAATCACGCCTCATAACTGCTTTACTAAGCATATAACATTTGCTGTCTAAATCTTTATTTTGCATGGGCAATTCTCCTAATTTTAGATTGCATCACCAAATGGATCAAAATCAATCGTAAATGAATCATTATCACCTTTTGACTTATCATCTGTAACTGAATCATCATCTGTAATCGGATCATTATCTGCAACTGCATCATTATCTGCAAATGGATCATTATCTGTAATTGGATTGTCATCTGCAAATGGATCATTATCTGCAACTGCATCATTATCTGCAAATGGATCATTATCTGTAATTGGATTGTCATCTGCAAATGGATCATTATCTGCAAACGGATCATTATCTGTAATTGGATTGTCATCTGCAAATGGATCATTATCTGCAAACGGATCATTATCTGTAATTGGATTGTCATCTGCAAATGGATCATTATCTGCAAACGGATCATCATCTGTAAATACATCATCTGCATCCATTTTGTCATCCGTAGATGATGTATCTGTAAATGACTTTCCTTTCATCTTCTGAGCATCAGTGTCATCCGGAATCGGTTCTCCCATCAACGTATGCATTGTTGCAAGCTTTATTTTTTGAATAATAACCGTACTATCATCTGCTGCTACAATATCACAGTTTTCATCATTTACAAAATTACCAACTGCCTTTTTTGCGGATTCATTATATATTGCATCTCCTAAAAGCACTGCACTTCTGCTTGCTCCTACAAACCAGCCATTTTGATATAATTCATCTAAATCGCTCTGATAATCATCTGTCGGTTCTCCATCTGTGAGGAACATAATTGCAGGTGGTGCTATCTTTCCTGTATGTTTCATAAATTTGTCTTTACGAAGAACCTTATTCAGCTCATGAAATGCTGCTCCATACTCGGTAAGTCCAGGCCTTGTGTGAATGGTTTCTAAATCCACTTCCTCAATCGGAGTAAGTTCCAGCTCCCATTTCGCATTGGAAGTAAAACTCATAATTGCAACCTTTAATTCCAAATTATTATCACTTTTAATTTCTGTTAACTTATATTTTAATTCCTGCAAAGCTGCATTTACCGCCCCTATTCTATCCCCACTCATGGTTTTACTACAATCCACTATAAAAATAGCAACTAATAGTTTTGTTGTTCCCTGCGTTTTGAAACTGCCAAATCCCGGAGTAACGGATTGCTGCATTCCAAATGGGTTATCAAAATAATCATTATGCATACGCTCTTCTCCTTTCGTCACTTTCCCTAGCTATTATTTGTTCATTTTAGAAGGATCAAAAATTTCACCAACTACTTTTGGATGTTCTCGTTGAAATTCAATCATTACGCCTTCAAAAATCGGATATTCCTGCCCTTTTCCAATTTCTGTCAGCTGCTTTGTAGCAGGAGAATAACATCTCCATACCTTATTTGTCATATTTCGAATCATTAACTGATCTGTTTTTTTATCGTATAAAATTCCCGCGGCCATTGTGGCATATTCCTGCACATTTCCCCCAATGGAAATTTCATAAATTGCCTTCTTCGGATACAATGCAATCCTATTGCTTCCAATTTTTATTCCCAAACATCTTGGTGGAATAGAACGTGAGTCATTGAAATTCACAAACTGTTCTCTATCTTGATTTAGACGAATTAATTTGTCCCTTGTCCTTGCAATAATTGCTATCCATTCATTTTCCGGTGGTCTTTTATTCGGTTGAGAAATTCCATCCGTAAATGCATTAATAAACAAATTTCTCAACTCCTGCGGCATCGCACGCCATCTTCCCACCGCATTTGGAGCATATACGGAAGTTGGTCTGTTACTATCATTGTTTGGATCAAAATGAAAAATTGGATTGATGGCATATAAATAATCCTCTACTTTATCCGTACAAAGCGGATACTTTTCCCACACTTTTCCTTCCATTGGGTGGTCTACAAAAAACAAGCGGTATAACACGGTTGCCAATGAATAATAATCTGTTTCTCTACGTGGATTTTCTTTATATCCGCTTTTTGGAATTTCTGGTGCCATATAACCTTTTGTTCCTTTCACAGAACATAAATCTCCATCAACAGATACATTATCATTATCTACGACAAGCACATCTCCATTTTCAGTATTAATCGAAAAGTTTTTAGGATTTAAATCCTTGTACGACCATCCTTTCAAATGTAATTTTCGCATAGCAGCTGCAATATTCATACCTGCAACAAGCATGGAATTATAGCTATTAAACCGAACCGCCTTAGGGTCATTATCCATTCTAAGAAAATGTTCCATTTCATAATATCCACTTGGAAGTAATTCCATAAGATATCCAAATCGCTTTCCAGCTTCCGGATTTTCTTCTGTAACTAAGATAAGAGGCCACACGAATTTATCACTCGGTTTTTTTTCTTCTCCACATATTTTACTTATTGTCGCATATTGTGCTCCGCCAATTACATCATCAGGATGCTTACAATACCATTTCATGGCATAATCATGTCCTTTAAAAGAAACATGATATACATCACCCTGTCCGCCTGCATCGCTAATTAAATAATTCACACTTACCTCTGCATGATTTTCTGCAACAATAATTGTTCCGTTTTCAATTATTTCACCTTTTTTCTTTCCATCCATGCTTATTTTATCCTCCGATTTTCAATTAAAATTCTAATTGCCTATGCCTTACAACGTTTCAGAAGCTGTTCCCACTTTCTCATTGATTCTTCTTGTTCTTTTAACCGGTTTTCTAAACCACTTAAAAATACAGCATCGGGTAAGTCATAAAAATGCGTTATTGCCTTTATGAGAACATCTTCTAATTCTGGTTTTAATTTTGTTTTCACAACATTGACTGCAGGAATATGATAGTCCAAATAAACATACTCGTACCCATCATCTATTTCAAAAATTCCATATAAAAAATTGCCAACTGTCTCTGTTGCCCTTTCCAAAAATCCGCTTCTTCTTTGTACACGCGTCTTTTCCGGACTTGGAATCCCTAAATTAGAAATCTTCTTTTGAAATTTTTCTGCCACTTCTATTGATTTTTTTTCGCCATTCATTTCTTTCTGTATTTTTTTAGCTAATGGCATCATTCGATTTAAAATACAACCTCTTGCTTTTTCTACAAATTCGCTGATTACATTGTCTTTTTTAAGTGCTTCTAAATCCTTTTCAATTCTCCCTATTTCACTTTCCAATTCGCTTCTATATATTCTAATTTTTGCATTGCATTCTTTTTCCAACTCATTTTTTTGCATCATACGATCAAATTTCTTCTTATCTAAAATTTTATTATGACGCGTACACAGTTCATTCCATTCCTCTTTTTCTTTCTGTAATTCCAGACAAACAGACTCTGCTAATTTCTTTTTGCGGAATTTCTCTATCTTTTTTGTTGTCGATACTTTCAAATTCTGTTTTAACTGTGTATTTTGCAGAATATAAGCAATATAATCATCAAATCCGTTCATATTTTTTAACTTTCCTGCCGCAACCGTAAAAAAGAAACTTCTCCCCAACAAATTATTTAATATGTTGCCGCCTTTTTCTTTCATAAGCCTTTGTGCAACTTCAATAATGTCATCTACATCTCTTTCTGTATTGCAGCAGTCCATATGATTTACAATCATACAGTAATTGCCTATACTCTCTTCAAGTTCTTCAATATATTCTTTCTCAAACTGGTGTCCTAACTGAGCCGCACTGGTACAAAAAATAACCATATCGCTTTTAAGCACTGCTCTTCGACTCATTTCTTCCAGCTCTCCGCCCATTTCATCTAAAAAACCGGGTGTATCTAAAAAAACAACTCCTGTCTTTAATATTTCTGCCGGAATACAAATTTCCATTTCATTATATCCGGAAGGTATTTTTTCTTTTTCTAAAACAAATGCTTCAAATTTTGCTCTGCTAATCTGATGTTTTTTACTTCCATCTGATGCAGCACAATAAAAAGCAAGCTGTTCACCATATCGAATTTTTGTAACCAATTTCGTAACCGGAACAATTCCTACCGGCAAGGAAAAATCTTTATATTGTAATAAATAATTTAAAATAGACGATTTTCCAGAAGAAAACACTCCACAAAAAGCAATGGTAAATACATCTTTTCGTCCCATTTCATCTGCTCTAATTCTTTGAAAATCTTCTACTGCTTCCCTATAATTCATTTATGTATCCTGTCTTTTATTTCTCATGTTTTTTACAAATATTAACCAAATGTTTTTTATAATTCATTAACTGTTTTACATATCCCTGACGAATGTTCCTATTTTGCTGCTGCGTATACTTATCCAAAGCTCCTGCATATAAAACAACCGGACATAATACCACCACAATAATTTCGGCTACCATAAACCATGTTTTTATTTTTAAATATGTTTTCAAAAAAACTGCTCCGACGACTGCCAACACAATCCCTGCCAAAAATCCAGGTAAAAATTTAGGCTTGGCATCCATTGTCATTTTTTCAAAAGAAAATTCTTCAATCGCTTTTGTTAACTCTTTTTTCAAAATTTCATTTTCTTCATTATCTAAAAGGATACCTTCGTTTTCCGCTATACTGCTCCAACGAAAACTATGACTTTTATACCAATTATTTACACGTTCTAATGTAATACTTTCTGCTGATAAGTTCTGCATGTCAGCTTCAAATTCAGCAACAAATTTTTCCCATTGATATCCAAATCTTTCACTATACAATATTTATTCCTCCTATTTTGAACAAAACAAATTCATGAACACCAGTTGGAGGTTTTCACCTCCAACTGACGTAAAAAACTTTTATGTTATTTCTGACTTTTACCTTCTGCAAGTGCAAGAATTTCTTTTTCGTTTAAGCCTTTTCCTCTTGTTGTCTGATTAATATGGCTGATGCATCTTGCCATTTCCGTTAAAAGACCTCTCGTACGTTCTACTTCTTCATTCAGGTCAAAGTTTTTATCATTCAAATTCTTTACTACTTCTTCATAAGATTTTTTATAGCTTTCCAGCTCTTCCATAAAGCTGGTTGAGAAAGTTCTTCCTGCACGGATAATTGCACCGCCTACTTTTTTCTCCATATCCACAACTAAAGCTGATTTTCCTTCTCGTAAGCCCTGAATTATATCCGGCTTAATTCCTTTTAAAAGTTCTCTGGCACTATTTTGCCCGCCGCTTTTCCAGCCGGCAATCATATCCCACACACGCTTTCCAAGCATAGCAAGCCCAATCGGCCAAGCCACTATGTACAAAGCAATATACTCAAATAAATTTACGCCAATTGCCTTGATAATTGCCTGTGTATTTGAAACCGAACCATCAAAAGCATCCATTGCAATATCCGGATCTCCACCAACAAGTCCAAGGATAAGCTTGAAAGGATTTGCTTTTACTTCTCCTGCAGATACATCCTTGGTATCCACTATAGACATAAGATTTCTTAAAATCTGATCCATATCAATCGGACAATCCAGCTTATCCAACTGTTCCTGGTAATTTTTCAAGCTATGTTCCAAATCATTCATTTTCACTGTAATAACATCCTGAATACCACTTTGCAATGTTGCACTTTTACTTGAAACATATGTTTCAATTGCTTTTTGAATCGGTTCCATTTTCTTTTTCTTTAATTCTTCATTTTTCGTGGTTGCAAGACGAATCATATCCCAAGAATTAAATTTAATCCCTGAAAGTACACTTGTATCCGAAAAATGAGCATCCCATCCAGATTCTACTGACACAACATAGTTGTCATACAGCATTTTGACTTCACGAACCAGTTCACCTGCTGTATTTTTACATTTCTCTTCAACAGCATCCAGAATTTTTTGAACCTGCTCTATAGACTCATCCAGCTTTTCCATATTTTCCTGGGCTTTTGTAACCCCGTTTCTGTATTGCTGTAATTCTTCAATAACCTTAGTTTTTACAATCGTATAAATAGTAGCAAGTTTTGGAATAAATGCTGCAATTGCTTCAACATCTCTATCATCCGAGGTCAAAAAGTATTCTAATGCCTTTTCTAACTGAGGTACTCCGGTATCCTTATCATCTAACATAAAACTGCCATATGGTGTCTTTGTCTCTTGACCCATTCTTGTATTTAAAGAACCATATGCATTTGTATAAAACACGCGTTCATTAAAAAGCTGTTCGTCAAATTTTCCATTGATCGTAAATACATCTGCAAGCTGTTGTCTAACCGTTTGTTTCAACGTATCTACTTCTCCCGGCTGTACACTATCAAATCTGTTTATTACAAAATATAAATTTCTCATTTCTTTGAGTGCATAGTGTTCTTTAATGTACTCTTTATCTTCCATTTCAAACGGTTTGGTTGCATTAATCAAATACACAACAGCACTTGCTTTTTTTGCAAAATTTCTTGCCATTTCGGTATCTTCTAAACTGTTTCCAATACCCGGTGAATCCACCAACTGCACCAGACTACCTCCGATTCCATCCTGGGCAAGCTGAAGCTGTACATAATCCACATCTGTAAATCGATCTGCTTCATCCTGACTTACTCTGAATTTTTCAAAAAATTCTTTTATGGTATATTCTTCCTGTAATTTCTGTCCGTCTTCATCCAGCTTCTTTTTGTAAACAATTACTTTTTCTTCTTCATTAAAGATAATCTTTGTAATAACTGCAGTTTCTGCTTTGATACTCATTCGTAAAACGTCTCGACGCATAAGTGCATTTAAAAGCGTGGATTTTCCTCCACTAAATGCACCGGTAAACAATACCTGAAAAATACCCTGTCTGAGCTTATGTACCTGATCTTCTAACATAAGTACCTGATTCTGCATACTTTCCATTCCCGGTACAAAACCATATTTCCGTTTTTTCGATTCGTCTTTTTCTCCGATTAGTTCACTGCAAATTAAAAGATCCTGACATACGCTGTCGATCATTTCCTGCTGTTTTGCATATGCTTTCATTTTTCATCCCCCTTTTATCTTTTTATGAAATTTTCTCATTTATTTAAGAAATGCTTTTATTTCTGGAATATCCTTTTGTGTGATCTCCATTAAACATTCTGTCTGTTTTTTCATTTCTTCTATACTGTCTACCATTTTATGAACAGAACCCATTAATTCCATTATAATTTCATCATAAACATGTGCTATATTCTGCTTTGATTCATTTTTTATCCGTTCCACAACCACATTTACCTGTTCCAAAACCTGATTTTTAATTTGATTACATTCCGCAAACAGGCTGCCTAAAACCTGCGTACGGATTTCATTATCTCCTTTATCTTTATAACTTTGATATAATTTTGTTCCAACAAGTGCTGTAATTCCCCAAACCGGATTAACAAAAGCAAGTGCAATGGATGCAACCAGCATCCCCTTCGAAAGCATTTTGTCCTTCTTGTCACTGTCCTGAATATAGTCTTGAAATACACGTTTTCTATTCTTCAAATACCATTTATCTACTATCCCCATTACTTCAACACCACTTGGCAGATCCAAATAACTGATAATTCGATTGCAATCAGCTTCAATTTGTGCTTCCAGTTCTTTACTTATTTCTTCCTGTCCTTTTGCCATTTTCACACTGATTTGTCTTTCGAAATTCTCCCAAATAGATTTTAAATACGGCTCAATATTTGCTGCATCTGCTTTTACATTTTTTGTAACCTCAATTCTTGAACAAATACTCTTATATGCGTCCTCATTGTATTTTTCTGCTGCATCATAAATTTTCATTTTTATGCCGGAATAAAAACTATCAATCGTATTGTCAATTGTAAGTTTTCCCGCCAGCTCGATATCCCTGCACTCTTTTTCAATTCCTTTTACATTATTTTTCAATGCCTCTATATCTACTTTTCCAAGTTCCATCATAGTTTGTATTGTTTTCTCAATAACAGATATATAATATCTTATGATTGCACTTTGACGTTTTTGCTGCATTTCCTCACTATACACATCCATCTGTTCTATTTCAGAACATACATTAGAGGCATCCTGTATTACCTTTATATTGGAATTAATGCTATTACATACCTGCATCACAGTTTCAAGAACATCCTGTTTATCTTCTTCTGTATTCAAAAATTCCTCAAGATACAAAGCAACTGCCACTCTATCGCCTCCAAAGAAAGGATTTACTACTTCTTTCAACCACTTCTTCTCCTTTTGTGGTAATGCCATCGTTGCATTTGTAAATAAAAGAATAAAATCATATTCTGTAATGATACTTTCGTCTAATTGAAGAATATCCTGTGCACACCAATATACAATCTTATTATCGTTCTGCAGAAATTTCAGACTTAAATTCTTTTGACTTTGCTTATCATCTGTTTCAATTACATCTAAATCTCCACTTAAACATGCACTATCCTGCACATCTTTTCTGATTTCCATTTCCTGCTGCACATTACCCAAGCGTTTTATAACAGCATTTTTTCCATAGTGGTCAGACACCACCAGAATCTTAGGATTGTGCTTTTTTCCCAGGTTCTTTTTCAATTCTTCTACTACTGTATCTAACTGCTCATTTCCTACCTTTTCTACAGCTACAGATATTTTTTCTAAAATATTGCTATACATATATACTCCCTTACATCTAAACTATATTTTAAGTAACCTACAAAACTTTTATAATATTTTCCGTTCTTCTCTCCAGTTCAGCATCTGAAATGCCATCTGTCGAATCCATTCCATACATAAGTTTATGATATTTGTTGCTTTTTACAAATTCTTCCAATGCCTGAATACGTTTCGGCATAATCGGATGTGCATCATCAAACTCATTTAACTTACGGATAATTCCCTTATGCAGATAGTTTTTCGAATTATTTACATAATCTTCTATATCAATCTTGTCTGCATCCATAAATGGAAGTGCAATCTGTAAAAGTGTTCTCTTTGCTACTTCACAATCCCCGCAACAAAGCAATCCTGCACGATCTGCTGAAATTTCCGAACGTCTTGACCACGCCATTAAAGGAAAAAGGCCTACTGCTTTTAATACATCCCCAATAACCGGTATCGCAGAAGCAAAAGTAGTGCCAATGCTCACTATAGAATGATATACCAAATGCCCCATTGCAATATGTGCACATTCATGACCAATAACAAACTTTAATTGTTCTGTTTTCATGGTATTGACCATCAATGGACTAAGCATCAAATATGGTTCTTCATCACTTCCCACTACCATCGCAGTAATTCCAGGAATTCCACTTGAAATAACTACATAAGGCCGCTTAATATTTAATTCCTGTACACATTCTTCAATAATTTTATTGATATCCGGATATGTAGTTTCCGTAACAGGAACCCCACTTGCCAAAAGTGTTCCATATGTAGAATCTGATAATATTTCTACCAACTGTTTGCACAAAGAATTTATGATACCATTATTCAAAAATTTTATGATTTGTGCATCTACCGGATGTGCATAATCCATTTTACTTTCGGTATTTGTAAAATCCTCTCCAAATTTAGGACATTCAATATAGAAATTCATATTTTCCCCTCATCTCCTTTGTATTTTATTAACACTTTCCAATCTTCTAATTTTGAAACTAATTTTATTAATACTTCTGCTGTATAATAATCCGATTCAAATTTTCCATTTTCCCATGTTAAAATCAGCAATTCTTTTTCCAAAATATGGTTATGAATATAGTCTTCTCTATTCATACACAGTTCCAATACAAAATCGCCTACACAATCCCAAATATATGCCTGCATATAATAAGTTCTATCTTTCCTATATATTCCCTGCATATCTTCAAAAATATGTTGTTCTTCCTTATTGGTAAACCATAATCTTATCTGCTGTTTCCCCATATTTTCCATGCCTATCAAGTGCCTGCCTCCTTTCTGTATACATCCTAACATACACAAAAAAATCCCAGGTAACTTTTTAGGCGACATTTACGCTTCCATTAATGATTTTTCTCCAAATCCCATCAGTATTTCCTCCATACTGCTAAGGGTATATTTTTTATTTCGCATCACATAACAAATAATTGCTTCACGTGTATCAGCCTGTCGGAACATATAACCTGCATGCCCCATAAATTCTACCGCTTCCAGATAATTCAACTCCAGACCAACTGCCATAAGCAATGCATAATTACGACTAATCTGATTTTCCTTTTTACGAATTTTTGCAAACGTTTGTCTTGACATTCCAATATAATTATAAAATTCCGCTTCTGTCTGATATCCCTTTTTTTCTATCCATCCTGTCAAATACTGATAAAAAGAAACTGACTTACTCTTACTGGAGACAATATATTCTTCTATCGTCCCATCTTTTTCATTTTGTTTTAACTGTACCAATCGTTCCCTTAATAGCTGCTGAACAGGTGCTTTCTTATCAAAATATCCCATAAGCCGTTCTGTCATATTCATATTGCACTCGCCTATCAGCATTTTTATTGCGTCCAAATCATCACGCATTTCAGATATCATGCAAAAATTATTATAAAAGAGTTCTCTTTTATTGTTATCATCTGCTAAAATAACATTATTTCTAATATCGCTAAAAAAACCAAAATCCAGCATTTTTCCTCCTAAATGCTATAATTCGTAATTATTCAGTCCCTGAATAGTTGCCATAATTCTACTATTTAATCCAAATACTTTTATTCTTATTGTTCGCACTAATATAACTTTACAGAATGCTCTTCTACATAAACTGACTTCTTAGATATAGAGCTTCTCCCTCTTCAGCCGCTTTTATATCAGCTTCAGGTGACCAATACTTTCCTCCCCAGCGACCTGTTATATAATACTTTTTATAATCCTTATCTGAAATTATTCCCTGTCTATAATATGCTTCTGCAACTTTTACATCCTGACTTATAGCAATCCCCTTCTCATAACAATATCCCAAAAGAAAATCTGCCTTTGTACATCCATGTTTTGCTGCATAACGAATATAATCAATTGCTTCTTTTTCTTCTTTATTTCCTAATTTCTTTCTACCGATTAAAAAAATCTCTTCACATTCTTCGTTTGTACATTTTAAATTTTTCTTTACAATATTCTGCAAAACTTCAGCATTCACATCTTCAAAGTTTTGATGTATTTCCGCACTTCCAGATTCCAAAGAAAGTCCTTCCGCAATAATTTCAATGATATGTACTGCATTTTCCGTTGATAAAAATGCATCTTCTTCTAACACTTTTACTGCTTTTTCTTTTAATTTCTCCTGCTTTATCTTTCCATTCTTTGCTTCGAACATTAATTTAAAAATGCCCTCATTTGCAGCTATCTGCAATAGTTTCTTATTCTTATCATCGCCTTTTACATAATCCATTACATATTTCATAAGCATATCCGGATTATTTAATATCCCGATCCCTTTATCAGCAATTATTTTTTCTAATGCACTTGAAATTGTATACGTCTCTCTTTCTAAAAGATTATTGCCACAGAATGGACAGCTTTCCACCTTTATTATGCTATTCCACATACTCCTACAATACTTACATTCCATAAAGTTCCCACCAATAATATCTATGTTTACAAATCCCCAAAAGCATCCACGAGGGCACTAAAAAGCACCAAAAACAGTCTTTAAAAACAATAACTCCTCAAAGGTGCGTTTTTACTAATTCCATTAGGCACCATTCAATCTTCCCATTAACCGCACTATCTAATGTGTACATTATATACTCTTCACATGAGTTATTCAAGAAAAAGATATCTTATATAATACCTCTAAAAGGAGAATGTATATGATTCGATTACGTATTTTAGATATACTTGCTGAACAAGAACATACAAAATACTGGCTCTACAAACGCATGGATATGAGTTACCAAAATTTTAATAAAATAGTAAACAACGAAACCAACTCCATCCGCTTTGACAATCTAGAAAAATTAAGCACCATATTAAATTGTCCTATTGGTGATTTGTTTGAAGTAATTCCCGATAAATCAGATACTACTGACTATTAAAATAAGATCCGGCTAGAATCATTTAATTCTAGCCGGATCTTATTTTATAGACTGAAAAGAATGTCCCCTTTTACAACCTACTTCCCATTATAATAACTTGCATTTTTTCCAAAACCTGTTCCACCGTTTTACTCTCTGCCGCCAATTGAATCCATTTACTCAAAACATTCAAATCATTTTCACACTCTATTCTTTCACTTAAATACCTTAGGAAACATATAACAACTCTGATAAAAAGATGCAGGAACGCTTATTAATGTATGTTTCTAAGTTTGATACAATCTAAGCTGTAAAATTGCAAGAAATGAAGCTTGCCTTAGAGCGTCTTGATAACGCTTTGAAACATACTTTTATTCGACATAGGGTGTATAATACAGCATTGTTAATCTTTAATGTAATCAATTTTTATTGTACAACATCAAAAATAGGAAATGCTGTATTTATCAGCATTTCCTAGATTGAAATCATGCAGGAGATGGGACTTGAACCCACACGAGGTCGCCCTCGTCAGATTTTGAG
>CAYVGA010000014.1:0-28986 GCA_964449855.1 uncultured Lachnobacterium sp. | reverse complement strand
TCTGTGTAGTACCCATTTTCTTAGTTACGGACCAGCAGATACCTACCGGAAGCATGTGGAATACCGCCTCACCGATAAGCCATAAGAAATGGTCAACACCTGCCCAGAACTGACTGATATCACAAAGTGTCTTTGTGCCATCTTCGAATAAATATAAACTATCGATACAGTTTCTAAAGCCTAAAATCAAACCTCCAGTGATAATCGCCGGAATAAGTGGAGCAAAAATTTCAGCTAATGCTGACATTACTCTCTGGAGTACATTCTGATTCTGTTTTGCCGCACTCTTTACTTCATCTTTGGATACACCTTCTACACCTGCTACTGCTGTAAAATCATTGTAGAACTCTGCTACTGTTGTTCCAATGATTACCTGGAACTGACCAGCCTGTGTGAAGCTTCCTTTTACTGATTTTAAAGCTTCAATCTTTGCAATATCTGCTTTGCTTGGATCATTTAATACAAATCTCAT
Source organism: uncultured Lachnobacterium sp. (assembly GCA_964449855.1). Taxonomy (GTDB): domain Bacteria; phylum Bacillota; class Clostridia; order Lachnospirales; family Lachnospiraceae; genus Roseburia. The sequence goes on along the minus strand of CAYVGA010000014.1, from coordinate 28,514 downwards.
ACGTGTTACACAATGAGATACTGCTGCGATGTTTTCTTTTCCGCCCACATACTGCAACAATTGTTTTGCGTCATTTGTGTATTTTCCCATTTTATCTCTCCTTCTTAAAATTATCTCCTTTACGCGCAAAGTTGTTTGAACAAGTTCCTTGTAACTATGTTATATCACACTTGTTTAAACATGTCAATCAATTTCGCAAAACTTGTTTAGACAAGTTGTTTTATACTGATTGTGTGTCTATATAAAATTTTCTCTCTAAAAGACACAAAAAAACATAACTTTTGTATCTTAATAACACAAAAACCGCTGTGTCTGGAAAAATATTTTTTTCACATAGACACAAATTAGATTCGGTGTCTTCTTGACTTTCTTTTTTTTAGAACTATAATAGTTTTTAGATGTTTAAACAACTGGAGGTACTTATGCCGAAAGCAAAATTTGCTGAAATTTACAAAGACTTAAAACAAAAAATAGAATCCAGGGAATACGATTTTCAAGAACTGCTCCCTTCGGAAAATACATTGGTACAGGAATACGATTGTTCCCGTAATACTATTCGACGCGCTATTGGCGACTTGGTCACAGATGGTTATGTGCAGTCCATGCAAGGCAAAGGCGTACGTGTGATTTTCCAACCCACACTTCATACTTCGTTTACCATTGGCGGCATTGAGTCTTTCAAAGAATCTGCGATCCGAAACAATCAAAAACCGAAAACAAAAGTGATTCATTTTGCTGAATTAACCGTCGATAAAAAAATCGCTGCGAAAACCGGATTTGCTATCGGTGACGAGATTTATTACTTACAAAGACTTCACTATTTGGATGGCAAAGCCCTGATTCTAAACCATAATTATTTTTTAAAAAGCGTAGCTGTAGGACTTACACAGGAAATTGCAGAAAATTCTATCTATGATTATTTAGAAAATACTTTGGGTGTTTCCATTGTTACCAGCAAACGCATTATGACCGTTGAAAAAATGACAGAAATCGATGAGAAATATCTGGAACTTGGGGATTATAATTGTATGGCAGTCGTTAGCTCCCATACCTATAATAGCGATGGAGTCATGTTTGAGTATACCCAATCGCGACACCGCCCGGATTATTTTAGTTTTCAGGATAATGCGATTCGGCGATAAAATCTGCAAACACAAAAAATAGCGCCCTCAGCCTTTGTCAAACTGAAGCGCTATTTTTTAATAAACTCATTTTATCAACTACTTTCCGCAGCACTTTTTATATTTCTTACCGGAACCGCATGGACATGGATCATTACGTCCTACTTTTTTCTCATTTACAACAGTACCGGACTTCTTCTGTTCCAAATAAAGTCTCTTCTGTGTTTCTTTATCAAAAATATCATCCCACATAGGAAGTTCATAGAGCCATTCTGCTTTTGCAGCAACCATGCCTTTATAAAGTTTTTCTTTATCAAATGCAAGGCTGACTCTTGTGTCTTCTTCCATATCGTCGATTGGGTTTGGTGCAACGAGACAATCATTGATACCATCAAGGAAACCTGTCATTTCCATAATAGAAAGTTCGTACTTTTCAGCAAGTTCTTTTACTGTACCTTCCACGATTTCATCCGGGTTTGATAATAATTTTTCATAAACACCCTGTTCTTTTAAGAAATAGCTTGTCCAGAATCTCTGAATTTCGCCCTGATCAGCCTGTTCATTATAAGCAATTTTGTGCCATTCTTTTAATAATGCCATTTTCTTTTCCACCTTTTATCCTAAATTTTGGGCAAATACAGCATTTGCCAATATCTTATATAGTATAGCAAAAAGTCTTATAGATTTACAAGTCTTTTGTTTACTTTCCATACGCTATTTGTAACAGTGTCACCGCTATTTTCTTAATTCTTCCTCAAATTCTGTGTCCTCATGACGTTTTTTCATGAATTTATAGAAAAACAAATATACCCATAATAATACCGGGACTAAAACAACCGTTACGATAGCTGCGTTGAATGTGCCCATATTGTCTTCGCTGGCAGTACCTGCGGCAAATACCAATAGTATGTTTACTCCAAGGAGAAGAACGATTCCAAGAATTGCAAGAATTTGTTTTGTCTTTTTCATAATAACCTCTTTTCTCATCTAAATAGTTACCTATAATTTATATCCAATTTGTTATTATCCCTTTTGAAACCGCTTCTGTCAACTCCTGATTTACAAGTTTATATAAAGAAAGCACAGTCTTTTGACTGTACCTTCTTATCTGTTCTATTCTACTTCTTCCACGGATGCTCCCTCCGTCTCTTCTTCTATGTTTTCTTCTGCTACAACTTCAAGGTCTGCTTCTGAAATTTCAAAAGTATCATAAATGGTGCTATCCACCAGATATAAATTCTCATCCCCTTCTACCATCAAATAATAGAAACCTAAGATTTCATTGTAGTCTCCAATTTTTATCGTCTTAACAGTACCATCTGTTAAAGTGATAACAACTGTTTTTACAGGTATATCTAAGCCGTACATATCCAAAGAGGCGTATTCCGATACTCTGTCCTGCCCCAAAAGACTTCCCGCTGTAGTTAACATCAAAATAATTGACGATTCATCCATATCTAAGGTCGTATCTCCATCATATAACCATGCTTCATCATTTAACGTATAGCTATAAGTGATTCCATTATAATCATACGAAAAAGAAACAACCTCCTCTGCCGTAAATTCTGTAATAACAATGCGGTTTTCTTTCTCTTCTTTTTCTGTCTCATTGTCATTATAAACCTGAAGTCCTATATAGGCAGAGATTAAAAATACAAATAATGCTATCAACGTAATCAATTGTTTTTTCTGATTTTTCATTTATTTTTTTCTCCTTATATACCAAACGAAAACACCATATCCCAATAATGACAAAGGCAATACCAAAACCATCAGAAACGCAATAGTCAAAGAAGTCATGGTAGGAATCGTCATTGTGCCTAATGTCAATTCTTTTGCAGGAATTACGCTCGTAGTCAAAGAACTTTCTGTTGTCATTTCTGAAATGATGCTGGTAAACATCGCTGCATGATTTCCAGAAACAACCGCATTCGTTTCATCAGTTAAAATCATCGAACTTCCCAATACTACCATTTGTGAAATAGTTTCTTCATCAATAGATTTCGTTGCTGCAACTGCAACAGAAAATTCACCTGCGATATCCCCCTCTTCATACTGGCTTGTAGTGATATTTTCCAGATTCGTTTTAGAAACAGCTTCGTCCGTAGTTTCTAACATGGATTCATATGCAATTCCATCCACATCCTCCGGGTATGTAATACCTACACTATACGCTGCCAGCACATAACTTCCAGAAATACTTGAGGTATACGCGGTACTATTTACATCTGGCAGCAAATAAAATGGATTGCCACTATAATAATACTGTGCATTGTTCTCTGCTACAATACCATCTACCCATTCTAAACCATAGTTTGCAACAATAGAATTGAAGTTTGTCAAATCCGCATACTCAAAATCACAGACGATAATTGCATTGCCGCCATTTTCCATGTAATTGATTATCTTCTGTGCATCTTCTGTATTAAAATCTACTGTTGGTGCATTGATAATAACCACCTGTGCATCTTCTGGAACGGCATCTTCCTGAAACAATTCCAAGCTTTCCAAACGAATATTTGCTTTCTCCAAAACTTCAGTAAACGCCGAAGATAAAGACATTTCGCCATGCCCTGTAATCTGGTATACGACAGCTAATTCCTCAGATGGCATGGTAACATATTCAATCGCACTGGTAATCTGCCCTTCTGCATCGTATCCTGTAATCGTTGTGGTATATGAATATGTATAATAATTCATCTCATATTCCACTTCATATAAATCATAATAGTCAATAAGTTTTGAACGCTCACTTCCCTCCACAATCACACTATTTTGTGAAGGTATGCTGTCTGTATACGTTTGATAAAAATATGGATTCGTTGCCGGGTCTACATATTCCACCGAAATATAACTTGACAAAGCTGCGTATCTCTGCAATGTCTCATCAATCTGTACATCCTTACTTGCTTCAGAACTTAATACATAAATCGTAATATCATCCTCTAAATCTTTCAAAAAAAGTTCTGTGTCTTCTGTTAAATCATAAATTTTTCCATAAGAACAATCTATCTTTGTCATCGTAACAGGCAGACTGCTGATTACCAGATTTGCTGCTACTGTAACTGCAAGCCCAATGGTAATTGTCGTAGTCGAAAAGACACTGGTAGAAAACGTATTTTTGCTAATATCCCATCTGCGTTTCTGTAAGGATTGTGCCGCCAGAAATACCATAAATGCAGATGTCGATATATAATAAAATACCGCTGACAAGTCCAGATTTCCATTCATAAACTGTATAAATGGTGTATAAATATCTAAAATTGACAGAATTTTCGTAACAATTGTTTCATTCTCTGTAATCAGTGAAAGAATTCCATCCATCATATAGCATAAAAACAACACCACAAAAGAAAGAACTGCTGCGATTACCTGACTTTCCGTAATAGAAGAAAGGAATAATCCAACCGCCAAAAATAAACAGCCCATAAGCCAGAATCCAAGAACAGCCACATAAGACTCACCCATTGGAACAGTTCCAAACATACTAAGCAATAAAGGTGTCAGCGCAATAATTCCAACTGCTACTGAAAACACTGCCACCATAGCAAGATATTTTGCTAACACGATTTTTCCTACTGTAACTGGTGCAGTTAAAAGCAACTGGTCAACCTTTGACTTTCGTTCCTCTGCCAGACAACGCATCGACAAAATTGGAACTGCAATCAGCAATACAAATGTGATGCTGGATACAGGATACGAAATATATGGATAGCCATTCTGTAAATTATAAGCAAAGAAATATACTCCATATACTGCTAAAATTGCTCCAACAAACAGCCATCCAATAACATTTTGGAAATAGGATTTGATTTCACGTTTTAAAATTGCCAACATTTTAATTTTCTCCTTCCTGTGTTAATTCGATAAACACATCTTCCAATGATTTCTGTGAAGTTCGAAGCTCCATTTCAAATGTCTTATTCTTCCCCAGATTGTTCAATAATTTTTCCAATTCTTTTACCGGTCCTTTGATTATAAGTTCTGCTTTTTCATTTTCCGCTGTCATATTTGCCAAAAGATTTGCAGTGGTATCACTGGCAACCAGTTTTCCCTTGGAAATGATAAACACATAGTCACATACTGCCTGAATCTCAGACAAAATATGAGAACTTAAAATAACTGTATGTTTTTTTCCAAGCTCTTTAATCAAATCACGAATCTCTATAATCTGTACCGGGTCAAGTCCCACGGTTGGTTCATCCAAAATAATAATTTCCGGAAACCCTAAAATTGCCTGTGCCAAACCAACACGCTGCTTATACCCTTTCGAAAGATTCTTAATCATTCGCTCTTTTACATCTTCTAATTTGGTTAACTGAATCGCCTCATCTATCTGTTTGAGACGCTCACTTTTCTGAATTTTTTTCAGTTCTGCCACAAAACATAAATATTCCATTACCGTCATTTCCATATACAACGGTGGAATTTCGGGCAGATAACCAATGCATTTTTTTGCCTCTTCCGGTTCTGCAAAAACATCATGTCCATTCACAATAATGCTGCCACTGGTATTTCCAATGTAACCTGTAATCATGTTCATGGTTGTTGATTTTCCTGCACCATTTGGACCCAGGAATCCATAGATTCGCCCTGGTTCTACAGTAAAACTAATATCATTTACTGCCACATGATTTCCATACTTTTTCACTAGATTTTTGATTTCAATCATTGTATTACTCCTACTTTATTTCTTTTTTATTTTTTATTATATTTGTTCTTTCAGCAAATCAAACGATTGGAAGTTTTACCCAAAATGTATTTTTTCCATTTATGCTATCTGCCCAGATTTTCCCTTTATGTTTTTCCACAATATTTTGTGCAATTGCTAATCCTAAACCATAATTATGACACATGGTACGTGCCTTATCCCCACGATAAAAACGCTTGAAAATATTTTTAATATCTTCTTTGGGAATTGGAATCCCCTGATTAGAAACCGAAAGCAGACAATGCTTTACAGATACTCTTTTGAAAACAATTTCCACTATTCCTCCATCTGTAGAATAATGCAGGGCATTATCCAAAAACACTTCCAATACTTGCTGCATTTGAGCCGCATTCCCTTTTACAAAGATTTGTGCTTCAATAAGACAGCTTAATTCCAAATTTTTTTCAAAAAAAACAGCTTCAAATGGCAATATCGTATCATTTATCACATTACTCAAATCTATTTTTGTCATTTCAAACTTCAACGAATCATTATCAATTCGAGCCAGCTCTAATAAACTTTCCACTAACCCTCTCATCTGCTTTGTCATATGCAGAACATGATCTATATGAATCTTATCATTAAAATCTATATTCTTATTTGACTGTAATAATTCCATATTCGTTGTAATAACGGTTAATGGTGTTTTTAACTCATGTGATGCATCTGCCACAAATTGCTTCTGCTGATTCCATGCCTTTTCCACCGGCTTTACTGCCCATCTTGCCAAAAAAATACTAATCACAAAAAATCCAACAAAACTTCCAATACCGATAAGAATACAATTTTGAAACATCGTTTCCATCATTTGGTCTTCTGCAGATGTATCTGCAAAAATAATAAACTCTTCTATCGGTGTTCGAACTTTTACAAAACGCAAATTATAGTCTGGAATCTTTCCATTCTGTGCGGTATTCGAATTTGCAATCTGCATCAATTCATCCAACATAGTTTTGTCAGATAAATCATAATAACCGCTCCCCTCAGCTCGAATATTACCAAAAACATCTCGCGATAAAATAAATATCGGAACCTTGGTATCTTCTGTTGGACGACCTGGTTTAGTAAAAAATTCAGGATTGACCGACATACTCTGTAACATGTCAATGTTTTCCCGTTCAAAATTCTCCTTTGTCGTATGGAAAAAAACAACAAAAATAGCAATTAACATAATTGTTACGATACTCATATTGATGGCGACAAATTTTATTCTTAATCTTTGAATCATGTTTTGTCTACCTCCAGATGGTATCCCAGTTTACGAATTGCTTCGATACGGATATTTGACTTAATACTTGCCAGTTTTTTACGCAAAAATCCCACATAAACTTCTACATTATTTTCTACTGCATCCGAATCATATCCCCATACCTTAGAAAGCAATAGTTCCTTCGAAATAACCTGTCTTGGCGATTGCAAGAGAATACGCATCACCTCATATTCTTTTGCAGATAATCGCATACTATTTCCTTCACAAATCAGCATGCATGTATCTAAATCCAAAATTGTGTTTCCATATGCCAATTCATTTACCTGCTGTCCCTGTCTCCTAAGAAGTGCATTGATACATGCAAGTAACTCCCTCTTATCAAATGGTTTTGGCAGGTAGTAATCTGCTCCCACATTTAAACCATGCACACGCTCCTCTACGCTTGACTTTACAGTCAGCATAAGAACCGGTGTACCAATTTTATGATTTCGAATACTTTTTACCACCTGATATCCATTTTTCCTCGGCATCATAATATCCAAAATGATGAGATCATAAATATCCAACAAAGCATACGCTTCCCCCTCTTCTCCATCATATGCCAAATCCACTTCATACTTCTCTGCACTTAATATTTCTTTTATGGAATATGCCAAAAGCACTTCATCTTCAATCACTAATATACGCATATATACCTCCTGTCTTTATCTAAATGATATATAGTAGTATAGATTTTCTGATTTACGAACACAAGCAATTCATGTCTGCAACTATACTGCAAGATACTGAATTAAAACTGAAAAAGGTGTAGGATTGTGATTTTCGATTCTTCACTATCCTACACCTTTTATTTCATTATTATTTTGTTATGTGTATTATTCTAAAATTCTTCTAATAGAAAGCACCTTTCTGTATCTGTAATCATTGGAAACCTTAATGCCGTCTTTTGCATTCGAAGCATGTACAATTTTGCCATCGCCAATGTAGATTGCTACATGACCGCTATAACACACAATATCACCCGGCTGAATTTCTTCTGCAGAAACTTCACGTCCGGCACTTCTCTGATAATAAGAAGAGCGTGGAAGTTGATAACCAAATGCTTCGTATACTCTCATAACAAATCCGGAACAATCTGCTCCGTTGGTTAAGCTTGTACCACCATATACATATTTGTTTCCAACATACTGAAGTGCAAATTCTACAATATCCTCACCAGTAAGTACGGCTTCTTCTGCTGCTTCTGCTACTTCTGCCACATCATTTTCTTCTACTTCCGGTTCTTCTTCTGATTCTTCTATCAATACACTCGTTTCATTGATTGCACAATGTGCACCGGCGGTAAAACATACCGATACACCTTCAAAATATTCTGATGTGATATCCTTGCTGGCAAGTACATCTACCGGTGCAGATGTAAGTAAAATTGCTCCTGCTAATGCTCCAATTGTAATTCTCATTTTTTTATTATGCATTGTCTTCGTCCCTCCGAATGGCAAATGTTAAGATTTATGTTTAAATGTTACAAATTTATTACAAATGTTACAATTGGATTATTGCATAGAGAACAGCATCTTGTCAATAGCATGTATACAAGTTCTTATGTATTTGTTTAAATACAAAAGAGACTGCCCCAACAGTCTCTTTTGTAATATTTATTCCATTCTCCTAAAAAATTCTTCGGATTGTAATGACTTTTGTATACTGCCAATTTGGTGAAATCTTGATTCCATCATCCTTATTTGCTGCATGTACAATCTGTCCATTCCCAATGTAGATAGCTACATGTCCGGAATAACATACAACGTCACCCGGCTGAATTTCAGATGCACTGACTTCATACCCCATAAATCTCTGATTATAAGAACTACGTGGAAGACTGACACCAAATGCTTCGTATACTCTCATAATAAATGCAGAACAGTCAATGCCGTTATAGAGGTCTGTACCTCCAAAAACGTAAGGATTTCCTACAAACTGAAGTGCATAATTCACAACATCTTGTCCGGTTCCGCCGGTTGGCGGTACATAATTCTTTTCCGCTTCTGCTCTTTCTGCTGCCGCCTGCTGTGCAGCTTCTTCGCGTCTTCTCGCTTCCTCTTCCGCACGTCTTCTTGCTTCTGCCTCTGCCGCTAAACGAGCTGCTTCCTCTTCTTTTGATTCAGCATAAGTATACACGGTTTCAAGCGTTACATAATCTGCGGAAACATATCCCTCATAGGCTCTATATTTTACCTTTACCCATCCTTCAACAGACTCATCTAACACTTCTATTCTAGTTCCATTTGAAATAGATGTGTAAGTTCCTGCCTCTGTTGATGGTTCTCTACGAAGTTTTAATGCACTGGCCTGAATGGTCGCAATTCTTTCGGATGCTGCCTTACAGATTTCTTCATCCCCAACTGCTACATAATCTGCGGAAACATATCCTGTTACACTGCCGGATTTGATTTTGTACCAGCCATCCAAGGTTTCCAAAACGGTCGCTGCACCATTTGCATACAGTTTCCCAAGAACTTCTGCATCTGCATTCGCCTCTGCCCGGATATTTAAAAATTCATTTACTTGTGCAATCGCTATATTCGCATATGGACTTATTACAGGTGCAGCCTGTTCTTCTTCCACAGCTGCCGAAATTTCCTGTGACGCTACTGCAGGTACTGTATTCTCCTCAATCCATACAACTGCTTCACGAATTACAGCATGTGCACCTGCCGCATAGCAAACAGATACACCACTGATATATTCTGACTCTTTCGCAGATGTATCAGCCAGCATGTGCACCGGTCCTGAAGCCAGTAACACGGAACCTGCTAATACACCTGCGAAAAACCTTATGCCTTTTGTATCCATAATTCCCCCTAATTAATCTGCTATTATCCTTTAAATTTAAATTAAATTTATTACAGATTTATTACAAAATGCTACATTCGTATTATTGCACAAAAATAAATACATGTCAACCTTTTTACCACATAACGTCCTTATTAATATAGGTTCGAGGTTACTGTTTACGAGGCACGAGTGAACAATAACAGTTCGAGATATAAGAAAGCCCTGTTACTACGGCATATACTCTTGTCTTCACTTCTTCTGTCGGCTCATCCTGATCCGGCACCATCACAGGCACACAACCTGCACGGTATGCTGCCAGTATTCCGGTTGGTGAATCTTCCAAAACCAGACATTCTTCCGGTTTTAATCCCAGCTTTGCAGCAGCATAAATATAGATATCCGGCTCTGGTTTTCCTTTTTCTACCATATGCCCGCTGACCAATGCATCAAACGCATTCACCAATCCTACCTGTGTCAAATACCTCTCTGTACGTTCTATTGGGGAAGACGTCGCAACAGAGGTCTTGATACCATTTTCTTTTAAAAATGCCAGCAATTCATGGATTCCCGGTTTTAACTCAACTCCATGTTCTTCAATAAATGCTTCCATCATCCGAATACGAGTTTCTCGTACTTCTTGATAATTTACCGAATCACCCAAATATGCTTTCAACTGACGTTCGCCTGCCTGACGGCTGAGACTACGCATACCAAGTGCCATTTCATGTGTCATCGGATACCCCAGTGACTGTGCCGCTTCTACCCAAAAACGCGTATAGAGTTTTTCGGTATCCAAAATTACTCCATCCATGTCAAAGAGGACGCCCTTTACAGCCGTCCTCTTATATAAATCCTTATTGCAAATTTCAATATTGTCTGTATTTTCGCTGATTAAATGCATATCTTATTCCTACTTTTCTTTCTTATTTTTATACATCTTATCATTTCTATACAGTCAATTACAATACAATATATCAAATTATCACTATTTCACTAACGATCCCACTTATCACAAAGCGAATTAATCTGGTCAGCAAACTTCGCCAAGTCTTTGTTTGCCATGCCTTCGCATTTCTGGATAACTGCCATAAGGCGTTCGCCCGCCGCGATAAGTCTTGCAAATACGCCCTGTGCTTTCGTCTGTTTCTTCTTCAGAGCCAGCTTATGGCTTCCCTGCTGGATGCAGAGACCGGAATCCAAATCATAAATGTCGCCGGTGTAAGGTGCTACCGCATCAATACCTGTCTCTTTTTTGACAAGTTCGGAAAAATATACGGCAGATTGTTCATCGCCATGCACCACAAACACCTTAGTCGGTGTGTTGCCGAATGCTTTTATCCACTCTAACAGATGTGGCTGGTCAGCATGACCACTGATACCCGGCAGATTGATAATCTTGGCACGTACTTCCACTTCTTCACCAAACAATCTGACTGTATCCACGCCGCCCAAAAGTGCATTTCCAAGTGTACCCGGAACCTGATAACCAACAAACAAAATCGTAGAATCTGAACGCCACAGATTGTGTTTCAAATGGTGGCGGATACGGCCCGCTTCACACATACCGGATGCCGAAATAATAACCTTTGGTTTTGGATTAAAATTAATCATCTTAGATTCATCACTGGTAACCGATACATTCAGTCCAGGGAAACGAATCGGATTGATTCCCTGATTAATCAATGCTAAAGCTTCCTCACTAAAACAATCGGATACGTTTTTATGGAAAATATTCGTCGCTTCTACGGAAAGCGGACTATCCACAACCACTTCAAAGTTCGGAAATTCCGGCAAGAGTACTTCCGCCTTTATTCTACGCAGGAAGTATAGCATTTCCTGTGTACGGCCTACAGAAAACGCCGGAATTACCAGATTTCCACCACGCGTAAATGTATCCCGCATAACAGCAGCCAATTCCACTGCATAATCTACCGGTTTTTCATGTACACGACAGCCATATGTAGACTCCATGATGACATAATCTGCTTCTGTAATAAATTCCGGATTTCGAATCAACGGACGATTGTTATTTCCAATATCACCGGAAAATACCAGCTTTTTGCTGACACCATCTTCTTTTATCCAAATTTCAATAGAAGAAGAGCCCAGCAAATGTCCGGCATCCACAAAACGAATATCTAAATCTTCACATACATTGACTTTGCTATGGTAATCACATGGTATAAAATGCGGAATAACACCTTCTGCATCATTTACATCATATAAAGGCAGAATTTCCGGTTTGCCTGCACGACGTGCCTTTCGATTTCTCCACTCTGCTTCAAATTCCTGAATATGAGCAGAATCACGAAGCATAATCGCACACAATTCACAGGTTGCTTTGGTCGCAAAAATCTGACCACGGAATCCATTCTTATACAACAATGGCAAAAGACCCGAATGGTCAATATGTGCATGCGTTACAAATACATAGTCGATGGTAGCCGGATTTACCGGAATCTGCTGGTTCTCATACAAATCCGGTCCTTGTTCCATACCACAATCTACCAGAAAATGAATATCATTAAATGATACATAATGACAACTTCCCGTTACCTCTCTAGCTGCTCCCAAGAATTCAATAATCATAGGCTCATCTCCTTTTCTGTAATTAATATCCTGTCGTTTCATGAGTTTTTGATGTTCTTCTATATAACAATTTGAATAAATACCAGCCATCAATATATTCGTACTATGTATATATTATACCACTATATGCCCTATGCTTCCATAGTTTTCTGAAAATTCAAAGATATTTTATTAGTAAACTGAAAACTTTGTTTTCATCTACTATTCAAGATTTCTACATACTCTACTCAATCCTTTGAATTTCTCTACGTAGCCGCAGCATAATTTTTTTCTCCAATCTGGAAATATACGATTGTGAAATTCCCAATAAATCCGCCACTTCTTTCTGTGTCATTTCCTTTTCATTTTTCCGATTATAGCCATAGCGAAGTTCAATGATTTCCCTCTCTCTATCTGACAATTTCTCCATTGCCTTACGCAGCAATCCCAATTCTGCCTCTGTTTCCAAATCCCGATAAATCACATCCTCTTCCGTGCCTAAAATATCCGATAAAAGCAGCTCATTTCCATCCCAATCCACGTTTAATGGTTCATCGAAAGAAACCTCCATTTTCAACTTATTCGTACGGCGCAGATGCATCAAGATTTCATTTTCAATACAGCGGGATGCATAGGTTGCGAGCTTGATTTTTTTATCCGGCTTAAACGTATGTATCCCTTTAATCAGACCTATCGTTCCAATGGATATTAAATCCTCCACACCAACACCGGTATTTTCAAATTTTCTCGCAAGATATACAACCAGACGGAGATTGTGGGAAATCAGTTTATTCCTAGCCTCTTCGCTGTTTTCGGAATCCAGTGCCAACAGACAGGCCCTCTCCTCTTCTGTACTAAGCGGAGGCGGCAATACTTCGGAACCACCGATGTAAAGCACAAGAGCACTGTCTTCATCCCCTTTTATCAAATCCCTTATCTGGTTTCCTGTAAACCAGATATTTCTCTTCCAATATTGAAAAAAATTACGCCAATTCATCTGCAACATATTAGAACACCTCTTCATTTAAAATGATTTCATACTTCTTTCCCTTGAAATCTCCTTTGAAATTTTCTTTGAAAAGATTTTCTTTTGTTACCCCCATCGGACACTTTTTCCAGCTTTTCCTTTGCTTTCCATCTCCTATGATGAAATTTTCCACATAATAAACCTCTAACATTCCCCCTTCATTTCCCAAAGCCCGGTATGGTACAACCACCGCATGCTCCTTATCCAAACCTATCTTCTGAAATAATTCCTCCGAAATAATATGTACGCCTTTCTGCGTGTATGGATCTACCAGCCGATTCCCGGAATCATAAAAGCCATACGTAAACAAATGATTTCCATTATGAAACATCTCCACCGGAAAAATTCCTTTTTGTATCCTGCTATAATTCCGATACATACGTATTCCCATGTAAACCAAGCCGCAAGATGCACATAGCCAAAACACATAGTTTCCATATGCCCCAAAATAATTCCAAAGTATTTCCAATACCGCATTAATCGCCATAACAAAAAAATAGCCTGTGATTATCACCTTTATCCACTGCTGACGTTCTTTTCCCAAAAGAAATCCAATCATCAGCGGTATTTCAAATACATGCACTAAAATTAAGAAAACATAATAAGAGTTTCCAAGAAATAATCCCGCAATCTCTGTGATTGTTCCAGCCAAAGCTGCCAAAATAATTTTCCCAATCCCCCTGCCTGTCTCCAGCAACATATGGTATTTATTGCAATACAGGGCAAAGTAGAGCACTGCTATCTTTATCACAAAATTCTGTACAACATAAACATCCGCATAAAATATGTAGGTACGGCTAAGTAGAATCACGTTTCATCAACCTCTGCACTCCATTCTGAATACTTACAAAACTATTTACCAAGCATATCACTTCCTCCATAAGAATTTTGTTGGAATGTGACAGTTCCAAAAATAAAATTTTAGAAACATATGCTGTTAGGCACACCACAACAAAAGCCCTATGCACAAAAACGCATAGGGCTTGTCTCATTTCATGGGTTTGCTCACTCTTGAATCACGTTCTTACGCTCAAAACAGCAAGTGTTTTGAGCTGTACTGAACAGTTACTTCTAATAATTCACTATAAAATTATCTCTTTGTAGATGGCTTTAAGAAATCAGGAATATTGATTTCTACCGGTTTTACAGTGCTTTCCGGCTGAACCGGTTTTGGAATACCCCAGGTATTTCCATAATTTGGCATTGCTGCCTGCTGTGTTCCCTGCATATTAGACATTGGTCTTGCCGTTGTATGTAAACCGCCATTCATTGTAGTACGTGCTCCCATATTTGGAGTTACAGTCTGTCTCATTGGAGCCTGTCCATAATTATTCATCATGCCAGACATATTATTTGCATTTTGCATTATATTTCTAGCTGCTGCATCTTCCAATCCGGTTGCAATAACGGTAACTGTAGCTTCATCTACCATTGTTTCATCATACTTCGCACCAAAGATGATATTTGCATCTTCGCCTGCAAGTTCCTGAACATAGCTTGCTGCTTCATCACCGTCAATAAGTGAAATATCACCGGAAATATTAATGATGATATGGCTTGCACCTGTAATTGTTGTTTCAAGAAGTGGAGATGCAACTGCAAGTTTTGCAGCTTCAATCGCTTTATCATCGCCTCTTGCACTGCCGATACCGATATGAGCCATACCCTTGTCTTTCATAACCGTTGAAACGTCAGCAAAGTCAAGGTTAATAAGTGCCGGCAAGTTGATAAGGTCTGTAATACCCTGTACTGCCTGCTGAAGCACTTCATCCGCTTTCTTTAATGCCTCTGGCATAGTTGTACGTCTGTCAACGATTTCAAGAAGCTTATCATTTGGAATAACGATAAGTGTATCTACGCTTCCTTTTAAGTTTTCAATACCGGAAAGAGCATTTGCCATTCTCTGTTTTGCTTCAAATCTAAATGGTTTTGTAACAACACCTACTGTTAAGATACCCTGATCTTTGGAAAGTTTCGCTACAACAGGAGCTGCGCCGGTTCCTGTACCGCCACCCATACCACAGGTAACAAATACCATGTCTGCACCTTTAATTGCAGCAACAATTTCTTCTGCACTTTCTTCTGCAGCCTTCTCTCCGATTTCAGGTTTTGCACCTGCACCAAGACCTTTTGTAAGTTTTTCACCAATCTGAATTAAAGTAGGTGCTTTACATAACTGCAAAGCCTGTTTATCTGTATTAACACCGATAAATTCTACACCACCGATGTTTTCGTCAATCATACGGTTCACAGCATTATTTCCTGCACCGCCTACACCGATAACGATAATTTTTGCATTGCCATCCGCTTCTGTTGTTCTAATTTCGAGCACGGCTATTCCTCCTCTTTCTCATTCACTATATTAAAAAATTCGTAATTTTCCTATTATCAAAAAAAAATCATATAAAATATAATATAATCTTTCTTCCAAATAATCAATAAAAATTTTAAATTTTTTGCCAATTATTACGCTTGTTTTTAATTTGATACATCGTCATCCTCATTTTGAGGAATATCCTCATCATTCCCACCATCCGCATCTTCTGGCAAATCTTCTTCGGCTTCCGGTTCATCCGCACCTTGTGCTCCGGCCTCATCACTTTCACTATCCGCACCCTGTGCTTCATCCTCTTTATCTTCTGAATCTTCTGGATTTTCTGGATTTTCCGTATCTTCCGTATCTTCTATATCCTCTTCCACTTCCGTTTTCTGAAAAATGATATTTGAAGTTTCTTCTGTCCAGCTTTCCATATGAAGAACACCTTCGACACCTAACACGCTTGGCAAAATCTCATTCAATCTCTCTACTTTCTGTGTCAATAGTTCAACGGAACCTAACCATACTTCTGTATTTCCATAGTACAATACCGGTGCATGCGCTGCACCAAAATGGATACCATCCGGCTCTAAACCTTCACGTTTTAAAGTCTGTGTCAAGGTAAGCATATCCCGCAGCTCCTGATCGCCAATTGGAAGTTTTTCAAACAAAACTACTTCTTCACACGAAATTCCGGCTATACTCGGAACCCCTTCAATAATACGATTGGATGTTTCCACAACAAAACCATCTTTATCAAAATATGCCATCTGATTAATGGAAGGTATATGTAAATATCCCAGCATGCCTTTTTCGTAAACCTTGATGGTCAGACTACTCGGACTGTTTAATTTGATTTCCATTGTATCAATAAATGGAACCTCTTCTGTATCCACAAACGTATATTTTAACCATACATATAAACTGTTCCACGAATATTCATCATTCAACACTGTTTCTGTTATCAAGTTCTCATCGTAAAGTTCATTTCCCTCTACTGTTACGTTTTTAACAACAAATACTTTTACCACAAGAAATCCAAGAATAACGGAAATAAGCGAAAAGAAAAACAAACCTTTCAAAAATTGTTTTATCCGTCTTTTCTTTCTGCGTTTTTCTTTAATCATATATACTCCACTATTTAATATTTTCCAATCGGATGGTTCTAGAAACGCCAAGCACCAATCCAATTTCACACATCAAAATCGCAAAGGACGTACCACCGTAACTAATGAATGGCAGAATAACCCCTGTATTTGGAATCGAATTGGTTACTACGGCAATGTTCAAAATAACCTGAATTGCAATATGGGACATAACTCCTACTACAATCAGAGAACCGAACAAATCCGGTGCATTATTTGCAATAACCATCATACGCCAAATTACCAGCATAAATAGTAAAATCAAACTTACTGCCCCAAAAAGTCCCAGTTCTTCACAAATAATTGTAAAAATCATATCGTTTTGGGATTCCGGTACATTACCCATTTTCTGCAGACTCTCACCGAGACCTTTTCCAAAAAGGCCACCGGAACCAATCGCATACAATCCCTGTAATGTCTGATATACCGAATCGCTGCTGGCTGTTTCCGGATGCAGCCACGCATCCACACGTCCCATTCGATATGGAAATGCTAATATACCAACAACCGCCAGAGCAATACCTGCACCACCCAAAACCAAAAAGTGTGAATATTTCGGACTGGCTACAAAAATCATACAGACAGCAATACCCATAATAATGATAGCCGTACTTAAGTTATTATAGGCAACGGCTCCAACAATCGGAAGCAGCAAACCAAATACCTTTGCCAGATTCTTCCAATTTCCCAACTGCTTTGCAACTTTTTCCAATACCATGGCAAGAAAAATGATAATTCCCACCTTTGCCACCTCAGATGGCTGGAATGAAACCGGCCCCAAATCAATCCATCGTGTAGAACCATGGGATTCTGCACCGATAAAAATAACCGCCACACAAAGACCAATGGAAATTACATATGCCAGTAATGCAAACCGTTTCCAAAAATGATAATCTATAAAAATCAGAGCTGTCATACCAACTGCTCCAATCATGGCATTTCGCAATTGCAATTTCAAATAATACGCATCATCATAGTTATATTTTTGAGCATTTGCACAAATATAGGAACTGGAACTATACAGCATAACCAATCCAAAACAAATCAGAAAAACGATTAAAAACAATAGATTGTAATCAAAATAGGATGTCGCACGTTTGTCTGGCCGCTTCTCAACACCTATTTTTTGTACATGTCCTTTTTTTACATTTCTTTCTGCCACTTAGCTTACTCCTCAAAACCTCTTACTATCTCTTTGAAGATTTTGCCCCTTACCTCATAATTTGGGAACATTCCCCAGCTTGCGCATGCAGGCGAAAGCAGAACCGCATCACCTGAAACAGATTTGTCATAGCAGTAACGAACAGCTTCTTCAAAAGTCTCAAATATAATAGTATTCATAAAGCCGTGCTTGTGTGCACATTCCTGAATTTTTTCGGCAGTCTGCCCAATCAGCACAAGCGCTTTTACTTTTCCATCAAAAGCCTGTATCCATTCGTCATATTCGGACTGCTTATCATAGCCGCCGCCTATTAAATACGTAGGGCGGTTCATCGCCTGAATGGCTTTGATGGCAGCATCCGGATTGGTTCCTTTCGAATCATTATAAAAACGAACACCTCTTTTTTCTGTGACATATTCAATACGATGTTCTACAGCCTGAAAACGACGCAGCACTTCACGAATGGATTCCATAGGCACACCTACTCCCATCGCCATTGCCGTTGCCGCCATTACATTTTCGTAATTATGCTCTCCTAAAATGTTCAGTTCATCTACATGTACAACAAGTTCCTCTATACCATCATGTGCATAGTAGATTTCTTTATCTGCATAATAAAATCCATCGGTCAACTTTCGCTTGCTGCTGAAAAACACAACTTTTGCCGGACAAGTAACGGAAAACTCACGAAGCACTTCATCTTCATAATTTAATACACAAACCTGCTCCATCGTCTGGTTCTTGGTTACATCCGTTTTCGCACCAATATACGCCTCCATCGTGTGGTGGCGGTCCAAATGGTCCGGTGTAATATTCAAAATTGCAGAAACTACAGGCTTAAATTCGTGAATGGTTTCCAATTGGAAACTGCTGATTTCCGCCACAGTTACCGTTTCGTCTGTTGTATCGAGAGCCACAGACGTGTATGGAATCCCAATATTTCCTACAACCTTTGTATCTGCAAAATAATTCGCCATAATTTCGCCCGTAAGCGCAGTAGTTGTGGTTTTGCCGTTTGTACCCGTAATCGCTACAATACGTCCTTTCGCAAAATAATATGCCAGTTCGATTTCGCCCCAAATAGCAATGCCCTTGTCACGCATCTTGTTTACCATTGGTAAATCGGTAGGCACACCGGGACTTAATACAACCACATCTATTTCATCCATCTCTTCTTCGCTGAGTTCTCCAAGAATCAATGGAATTTCTCTTAAAATTTCACTCTTTGCATAGAGCTTTTCTGTATCCAATTCTTTATTTCCATCAAATAACACGGTATCAATCTGCTGTCCTGCCAGCAATTCTGCTGCTGCAATTCCGCTGATACCGGTTCCTACTACTAAAACTTTTTTCTCTTCTAATCGCATGACATACCTCCAACGCTTCTGTTTTATGGTAACGTAAGTATCCTTTGTTGTCATCAAAACCTAACAACCCAAATTATAGTATAATGTATTCTTTTCTATTTCGCAAGGTAAGGTAATATATTTTCGAATATTTCCTGTGCAATCGGTGCCGCAATCGTTCCGCCATAATAAACCCCCTGCGGATTATGAATAATCACCAGCACCAAAACTTCCGGATTTGACGCCGGCGCAAATCCCAGAAAGGAAGAAATGTATTTGTTCTCTGAACGCGGCAGGGTCTGAGAAGTAGCTGTTTTTCCTCCAATTTCAAACCCTTCCACATATGCTTTGTTGCCGGAACCCTCGGATACCACCTGTTCCAAGAGATAACGCATCGTTTCCGAAGTTTCTTCCGAACAAATATCTGTAAGCACCTCATATTCCAGTTCTTGTACATCGCCTGTCTCACTATCTACCACCGCCATGCCAAAATGAGGTGTAATCCTTCTGCCGCCGTTGATAATCGAAGAAACCGTTGTCGCAAGCTGAATCGGTGTAATCTGAAATGACTGGCCAAACGATATGGTAGCTAATTCCACCGGCCCGATATTTGCCTTTTTATGCATAATCGTGTTCGCTTCGCCCGGTAAATCGATATTGGTTTTATCCAAAAGACCAAATTTCTCAAAATAATGATAAAATTTATCTACACCCAGTTCCAAACCAACTGAAATAAATACCGGATTACAGGAATT
Organism: uncultured Lachnobacterium sp.; assembly: GCA_964449855.1. Classification (GTDB taxonomy): domain Bacteria; phylum Bacillota; class Clostridia; order Lachnospirales; family Lachnospiraceae; genus Roseburia. Next base: position 8,317 of record CAYVGA010000014.1, on the reverse strand, counting down.
CTCAATCCCTTCTTTAAAACTTTCCGAACCATGTCCGATAGTCTTGTGACATCGGATTCTTCTGTCACCTACCATAATATATCCCGGACAGAAAAAAGAATCATTCACCGAAACAACACCTTCCTCAAAAGCCGCCGCCGCAGTAATAATCTTAAATGTCGAACCGGGCTCATAGGTATCACTGACACACTGATTTCTCCACATTTCATTCAGATAGGCATTTTCCTCTTCCGTATCTTCATATTGGCTATATTGGGAAATCAGCGTAAATGGCTCATTCGGATTAAATTCCGGATAATTTACCATCGCCAAAATTTCACCATTCTGTGGATTCATCGCAAGAATACTGACACTGTCTGCTTCCTTTTGCAGATATGCCTTTTGTGCCATCTGCATACAATAAAACTGAATATTGTAATCCATGGAAATCTGCAATGTATCACCCGAAACCGGCTCTACACGAAATTCTTCCAAATCAGTTATCTCTCTGCCTTTGGCATCAGTAAATGTCAGAATCGTTCCATCCTGTCCCTGCAGATAAGATTCGTATTTTGATTCCAGTCCGATAATTCCCTGGTTATCGGAACCTGTAAATCCTAACACTTTCGATGCCAATTCATTGTACGGATAAATCCGCTTATAATCTTCATCCACTTTCACGCCGGCTAACTCATATGACATGATACGTTTCCCGATTTCCTTAGATACGTTGCTTTTTATCTTTTCTATCGACGAAACTTTTTCCACCCTTTTACGTACATACTCTTCAGATAATCCCAATTCCTGACATAGGATTGCGATGACCTTTTCTTCATCCGTAATCTGATTATGTATCACAGAAATCGTACATACCGGCTCATTGGTTGCCAGCACTACACCATTTCTGTCTACGATTTCTCCCCTCGCTGCTTTAATCTGTCTTTCACGTTGCTGCAAATCAATTGCTTTTTCGGTGTAATATTCATGCTGAACACACATAAGATATATTAGTCGTCCCGTTAAAAAACAAGCACAGCTAAATATAAAAAAACAGAAAATACAAATCTTTTTGCGATTGTAGGTTTTATTTCGCTCCATGACTAATTACAAAAACCTCATAATTGCCTTATTGTATCTTATGTCGGCAAATATGAGGTTATGAATAATAGTTCTCAGCCATTCGGCACTGTTTGGTTACAAATCACTTATTCACTCTGTTCCATCTCATCATTTGGAGTTTCCTCTGATTCCTGCGTGGTTTCACCTCCTGTTGGAAGATACTGTCCATCGCGTTCTCCATAGAAAAATGGATCTGTACCTGTAATGTCCAAACCTTCATTAGCTCCAGTGAGTTCTTCATCGGGATAAATATTCATGTATGGCAATACTTCTTCTAATACTTCACGTACAATATTCTGTGCATAATAGCTGTGCGGCTGATCCGGTGTATTCGGCTCATCTATCGTACAGTAAATCACTAATTCGGGATTTTCATATGGTGCAAAACCAATGAAAGATACCAGATAATTGCCTTTACCACGAGGAGTCTTTTCCGCAGTACCGGTCTTTCCGCCAAGTGAATACCCATCCACTTTTGCAGTTGCTGCCGTACCACTGGTAACCGTACTATACATATACGAACGCAGAATATCACTTGTGCCTTTGGAAACGGTCTGTTTTAATACCGTAGGTTCTGTAATGGAAACAGTATTACCATTTGCATCTACCACCTTACTCACAAGATATGGACGATAATATGTACCTCCATTTACAATAGAAGAAAACGCACTTGCAATCTGAATCATGGTAGCATTATAGTTCTGCCCAAAAGAGTTTGTCGCCAAGTCAATCGTTTTCATATTCTCCGCTGTATAAATCAAAGTAGATGCACTTGCTTCACCTGGCAAATCAATACCTGTTCTCTGTCCAAACCCAAAGATACTCTGATATTCCGCAAAATTTTCTACGCCAATCAAATAAGACATCTGCATCAACGCATCGTTACAGGAGTCCATAAGAGAAGCTTCCACTGTTTCCGTTCCATGTCCCGAACGATTTACACATCGAATGGTACTTCCTGATATTTTTTCAAATCCATCACAAACAAATGTCATATTCGTATTCAAAGTGCCTGTTTCCAATCCACACGCTACCGTAAATGGTTTTTGTACCGAACCCGGTTCGTATGTAGAAGAAACACATAAATTCTGCCAAAGTTTATTTAACGCATTCATTTTTTCTTCAGACGTAAGTGCTTCTAATTCCTCTTCTGTAAAAAGCACAGATGCATCTCTTGGATTGTTCAAATCAAAGGTTGGATAATCCGCCATTGCAAGAATTGCTCCATTATTTGGATTCATGACAATCATAGATGTGCTTATACTTCCATCTCCCTCTCTGTAATTGTTCGTATAAGCCGCATTAAATTCTGCGATTTTCTTTTCTACGATGGACTGAATATTTGCATCAATCGTTGTCACCAGTGTATTGCCATCCTGTGGTGCAATTACCGTCTTCTCAAAATCACTGTCCGAATTAAGATATCCGAATTCCCTGCCGTTGATACCATTTAATGTATCACTATAATAACTCTCCAGCCCAATCGTACCCACATTACCGGCAGAAGTAAAGCCAATTACCGAAGCCGCCAGACTATTAAACGGATAACGTCTAATGTATTCCTTTTCAAACCAAACACCTTTGATATTTGGATTTATTTTTTTGCCGTCATCATTAACCGCTTCCTGCTTCTGTACAAAAGGCTGAATCTCGTCATACGAGAGCTTTCGAAACAAAATAATGTATGGATCGTCCTTCTGATTCTCCGCATATTCATACAGTTTTTTTTCTTCCAAATCCGGAAAACATTCTAACAATGCATCAATGGTCGGCTCTAAATATTTCTGTACCTTTTCTCCATCCACTACAGAAGTACTTGTCATAACCGAACAGTCTAAAATGACATTATAAACCGCAATACTGGTCGCCATAACCGTACCGTTTCGGTCTACAATGTCTCCTCTTTGGTATGGAATCGTTTTGCTATCGTAAGATTGCAAAGATAACACTTTCTTTTCGTACTTTTCTCCACTTGTATAATTAATGTACATAAGCCTTCCTATTAATGCACACAAAAGAATTACTAATACGGAAAACAGTACCAGTAATTTCTTTCGCATTTCTCTGGAAAGCTTTTTGGGTCTTGGTTTCTTTGTTTTTTTTACCACAATAGTACTCCTGGAAATTTACTCTGGGATATCGCTATACTGATCCATGAAATTGTTGTTTTCTACGGAATAATAGATAATCTGTTCTTCCGTCGCGTACCGCATACCCAACTGATTCATTGCCACATCCTTAATATGTTCCAAATCCACCGATGTAACAATTTCTTTATATCTTGCATCGTTATCTGCTTTCAAATCTGTAAGCTGACTTTCTAAATTTGCGATATTTTCCATGCGTTGTGTCACCTGGGACTGAATCTGAATCAGAGCTACTGCTGCAAATGCCACAATACCTACACAGATAGTTAAAAAGGCTACATAGCCTTTGCTCATATATAAGGCACGTGCTCTATTTCTTCTCGCCGCGTTTCTTCTATGTTTTTTACGTTTTTGGTCTTCTAACGTTTTTGGATTCGGTCTCTGCTGTGGCTGTCTGACGGGCATTGGTTCCATTTTTCGAACCGTACTGCCATTTACATAATACTTGTTATTCATTATTTGCTCCTAAACTTTTCTCGAAAACTCTGAGTTTTGCACTCTTTGACCGACTATTTACTTCCAGTTCTTCATCCGAAGGAAGAATCGGTTTTCTAGTCACTGCATGTCCTTTTGAAACATTTCCGCATACACACACCGGAAAATTACTTGGACAGGTACATGGATTTTCATTTTTCTTAAAATTTGATTTTACGATACGGTCTTCTAATGAATGGAATGTAATAATACATAATCTTCCACCATCATTTAAAAGCTCTATCATATCATCTAATGTATCTTTTAATACGTCAAGTTCTCTATTTAACTCAATACGAATCGCCTGATACGTTCGTTTGGATGGATGTCCGCCGGTTATTTTCATCTTCATTGGAATTGCTGCATCAATAATCTCGTTCAGCTCTCCGGTAGTTAAAATAGGTGCCTTTTCTCTTGCTCTTACAATATGTTTTGCAATATTCTTTGCAAATTTATCTTCGCCATAATCCCGGATAATGCGGAACAGCTCCATTTCACTGTATTCATTTACAATGTCTTTGGCCGTCAAGGTCTGTCTGTCATCCATTCGCATATCCAATGGCGCATCTGTACTTCGATAGGTAAATCCTCGCTCCGGTGTATCTAACTGAAAAGAAGATACGCCCAAATCGAGAACGATTCCATCTACTTTTTCAATTTCCTGTTCTTCCAATACCTGACGAATATTACAGTAATTGCTGCGAACGATTGTCACCAGATTGCCAAATTCTTCCAATCGGTTCGAAGCAGCACAAATTGCGTCTGCATCCTGGTCAATACCAATGAAACGCCCCTGTCCTTCCAGACGCTTGCACACTTCATAAGCATGTCCACCGCCGCCAAGGGTTCCATCCACATATATTCCGCCCGGACGAACATTCAAATATTCAATTGTTTCTTCCAGTAAAACTGAATAATGTTTAAATTCCATTGCTACTCCTTTTAGATGTTAAACCCAAGTTCTGCCATATGTTCTGCAACTTCATCCATATCGTCATAATCGCCGTTCTCTGCCCATTTTTCTTTGCTCCAGATTTCCACACGGCTTAGTACTCCTACAGAAACAACATCTTTTTCGATGCCTGCATATTCTCTTAAGTTTGTAGGAATCAAAATACGTCCCTGCTTATCTACTTCACAGACTGCTGCACCTGCAAAGAAAAAACGCATGAACTTTCTTGCATCCTTGGAAGTGAGTGATTTTTCACGGAAAGATTTTTCAATATTGGCCCATTCTTCATTCGAGTAAACAAAAAGACAGCCATCTAGTCCCTTCGTAATGACAAATTCACTGCCTAACTGCTCACGGAATTTGGAAGGTACAATCAATCTGCCCTTAGCATCCATTGTATGATTGTATTCCCCCATGAACATGGCATCTGCTCTCCTTTTGTCACCACTTTATGGGTATATCTCCCCACAATTCACCACTTTTAAACCATATTACTCCAAACAACTTATAAAATCAAGTTCTTTTATTAGATTTAATGAAAAAAAGAGCGCATTGCCTCCACAATACGCTCTCAAAAAAGAATTTTTGTCATTATTCCGGACAATTTATTTATCCAACTCAATATATTCTTCGATTAGTTTATCCACTTCTTTGCTTTTTTCTGAATACTTTTCGTAATTCCCTTCTGCAAAATATTCATTCAATTCAATTCTTTTTTCTTCAATTTCTATTCTGATAGCTTCAAGTCTACTCATATGTAACTCTCTCCCTACGCTTTCGTTTTTTTCTTTTTTCTCTTTTTTCTTAATATAAACATAAGAATTGCCGAACCTATAACCATTGCTGCAGCAACTACCATAGACACCGGATAACCAATGCCCGGTAACAGTAACTGATCTGTTCGAAGTGATTCAATCCAAAAACGTCCAACTCCATAACCAAAAATGTATAACAGAAATACTTCTCCATCAAATTTACGATGTTTCCAATAGAGCAACAGGAAAATCAGCAAAATAAAGTTCCATAAAGATTCATATAAAAATGTTGGATGCACCTGTATATAGGATATTCCATCTATTACCATTATGTTTTCACGAAGTTCCTGTGTAATATCACTGCTTCGAACTGCAGAAACAGGTAACTGCATTGCAAACAAATTGTCACAATAACCGCCAAATGCTTCTCGATTGAAAAAGTTCCCCCATCTGCCTATACACTGCCCTAAAACCAATCCCGGCCCTGCAGTATCCGTAATTAATCCAAAGCTTAATTTTTTGATTTTTGCGTATATGTAAACGGTTATGACTGCGGCAATTACGCCACCATAAATTGCCAGTCCTCCTTCGCGCACATGAAAGATCCGCATCAAATCCTGACTGTAATACTCCCATTGAAATGCGACATAATATAGTCTGGCACCGACCAATGCAAATAGGATTGCATAAATAGCCAAATCGTAATAAGTATCCGGGTCCTGTCCTGATCGTTTGGCGATTGCAGCTGCTAGTAAAACGCCTCCCATCATTCCACAAGCAATAATTATCCCATAATAAGCTATTGCAAAATCACCTATCATGATACTCTTTCCAACATCCTCTAGAAAAATGTGCAAATTCGGAAAATTAATGTTTGTATCCAAGCTCCTTTACTCCTTTCGTTTGGTGCTTTGACCTGCATCGGTCAATCACGGTTCTTTTACATTCTACGATAAGAATCACCAAAAATCAACACTTCTAGCCCTAAAGTAATCGACACGATTCGGCAAACTTTTCATGCATTTTATGCGTCTGCGTCGAATCGTGTCGAATTGGGAAGAATTATGTTGAATTCCTCTTACTTTTTATCGCTTTTTTCTTACATTTAAATATATTTTCGTAAAATTTCGTGTGTTTTCTTGTGTTTTTTGAAAACTACGTTCTATTTTTTTAATTTATCTCGCCTGAAAAGTTCCACATTCTGTCTCTCCGGCAGAAACAGCTTTTACTCCTGCAATCTGGATATGATCCGCAGTACATTTCTTTTCTTCATTATATACACATGTGACTGCATTGCAAGCAATATTTGTTTCTTTCTTTGGACCTTTGCTGTCCAAATTTGTCATCGTATTTGTTCCTCTAAGATAAAAACTTTCACACACCGTTTCCGATGGCTTGATGGCTTCCTGACCACCAACCGTAATATTCTCTCTTTTGCAAAGTCTGTTTTCGTTGTAGGAACAGCTTACAACAGAACAATCTAATCTTGTCATGACACATATACCTCCTAAAATAAATTTCACAATTTAGTTTGGTTTATGTGATTTATTTTATACATTATTTTGTCTGTTCTTCTACTACTACCTGACGGATTTCTTTTGTGCGGATTTCTTTGCAAATCTGGTCTACAAATTCAGCAATAGGTTTTACACCTTCGTCACCAGCGAAACGGCTTCTTACAGAAACTGTTCCGTCGATTTCTTCCTGTGCACCTACAACAAGCATATATGGAAGTCTGTCCATACGAGCTTCACGAATCTTGTAACCAATCTTTTCTGCACGGCTGTCAACGGTTACGTCTACACCATTGGCTTTTAATTCTTTTGCAACTTTTTCCGCATATTCTGTATATTTTTCAGAAATTGGAAGTACACGTACCTGTTCCGGACAAAGCCATGTAGGGAATTTACCGGCATATTTTTCGATTAACCATGCAAGTGTTCTTTCATAGCATCCTAAAGATGTTCTGTGGATGATGTAAGGACGAACCTTGTCACCATTCTGGTCTACATAGTACATATCAAACTTGTCTGCGATTGCACAGTCGAGCTGAATAGTAATCATGGTATCTTCTTTGCCATATACGTTCTTTGCCTGGATATCAATCTTTGGTCCGTAGAATGCAGCTTCTCCATCTTCTTCCGTAAATGGTACATTTTTTTCGATTAATACCTGACGAAGAGCATCCTGTGTAGAATTCCAGTATGCATCATCTCCTAAGTATTTTTCTTTGTTGTTAGGATCCCATTTCGAGAGACGGAAAGTAACATCATCCTGCAAGCCAAGTGTTGAAAGAATAAAATATGCTAAGTCAAAACATGCCTTTAATTCTTCTTCTGCCTGATCCGGACGGATAACGTTGTGTCCTTCGGAAATCGTAAACTGACGAACACGTGTCAGGCCATGCATTTCACCAGAGTCTTCTGCACGGAATAAAGTAGATGTTTCGCCCATACGAACCGGTAAATCTCTGTAAGAGTGCTGTTCATTTTTGTATACATAATACTGGAATGGACATGTCATTGGACGAAGTGCAAATACTTCTTTGTCCACTTCTTCATCGCCCATTACAAACATGCCGTCTTTGTAGTGATCCCAGTGTCCGGAAATCTTGTAAAGGTCAGATTTTGCCATAAGAGGTGTACGTGTACGGATATAGCCCCATTCCTGTTCCTCTAAGTCTTCAATCCATCTCTGGAGTTTCATAATCATCTTTGTACCTTTATGTGTGAATAAAGGAAGTCCCTGACCTACTACGTCTACAGTTGTGAAAAGTCCCATTTCACGGCCAAGTCTGTTATGGTCACGCATTTTTGCATCTTCTAAACGGTCAAGATGTGCCTGTAAATCTTCTTTATTATTATATGCTGTTGCATAAATTCTCTGAAGTC
>CAYVGA010000013.1:0-29476 GCA_964449855.1 uncultured Lachnobacterium sp. | reverse complement strand
ACTCAGCCATTCAAGTATCGACTTTATACCATGTGGCGGTGGTGCAGCCGATATCGACGTATCTGATGGTCCAAATTTCAAGAAGGCATTGGAAGATGTAGGGGTAACAGTAAATCCAACGCTTTGGTCTTTCTATGAAACAGTAACAGATGACGAAGGAAATATTTATGCTCGTTATCCGGGCAAACTGGCAAATCAGACAACTGCTGGCGGACGTAATATGTATGCAGTAAATGAAGTGCCAATGAGCAAATATACAGATGATGTAATGGCAAGCCTGACATCTTATAATGATGCTGCAATCGTAACACTTTCTCGTTTTGGTACAGAAGGTTCTGATCAGGCTATTGATGGATTCGTAGATGGTACAAACTATCTTGAATTAACTGAAATCGAAAAAGATTTGTTAAAGATGGCAAATGAAAAATTCGAAAACGTTATCGTATTAATCAACTCTACAAATGCATTTGAATGTGATTTTGTAGATGATCCAGCATATGGCATTGATGCTGTATTATGGGTTGGTTATACAGGTGAATGGGGATTAAATGGTGTTGCAGATGTTTTAGTTGGTAATGCAAACCCAAGTGGACGTTTGGTAGATACCTATTGCTATGACAATACAACAGCTCCATCTGTTCAGGGTATTTACTCTGATAAGTATACAAATGCAAATGCAGAAGATACCGAACATTGGTATGATGTAGCTGGTGGACAGTTAGATGGAAACATGGCTTACGTAGTATATCAGGAAGGTATCTATGTAGGATATCGTTATTATGAAACACGTTATGAAGACGTAGTAATGGGCACAGGAAATGCAGGCGGCTATGATTATGCAAGTACTGTAAAATATCCATTTGGTTATGGTTTAAGCTATACAACATTTGAATATTCTGATTTTGCAGTAGAATATGACAAGGCAACAGACAGTTTTAATGTGACTGTTACAGTTACAAATACAGGTTCTGTAGCTGGTAAAGAAGTAGTTCAGGTATACTTCCAGTCACCATTTACAGATTATGACAAAGAAAACAAAATCGAAAAAGCTTCTATCGAACTTTGTGGTTTTGATAAGACAGATGTTCTTGACCCAGGCACATCTGAAACTGTAACCATCAATGTAGGCCGTGACGAGCTCATTGCTTATGATGAACATGGTGCAGGTACATACATTTTAGATGCAGGTGATTATTACTTAACTGTTGGTAAAGACGCACATGATGCATTAAACAATGTATTAGCAGCAAAAGGCTATACAACAGCAAATGGTATGACAGCAGATGGTAACGCTGTTATGACATATCTTTACAATGTAGAAGAATTGGATAAAGAAACATATTCTGTTTCAGCAGTAACAGGTGCAGAAATTACAAATCAGCTTACAAGTGCAGATTTAGGTCAGTATGGCTATGACATTACTTACCTTTCACGTAATGATTGGCAGGGTACATGGCCAAAAGATCAGATTGCAATCGAAGCAACTGACAAAATGTTTGAAGATGGTCTTTATGCATACCAGACCTATGATGGAATCGAAGGTTCTACTACAGAAATGCCTACTATGGGTGCAAGCAATGGTTTGACACTCGCAATGTTTATTGGTAAAGAATATGACGATCCAGCATGGGAAGATTTATTGGATCAGTTGACATTTGATGAAATGGCAGTACTTATTGGTCAGGGCTACCACAACACAGCAGCATGTCCAAGTGTTTCCAAACCAGCTACAGTAGATGATAATGGTCCACAGGGCTTTACACAGAACTTAACTGGTGTAGCAGAATCTATTACTGCTTATTCTGACGAAAATATTATGGCGGCTACCTTTAACTTAGAGTTAATGGAAGAAGTTGGTAAATCTTTGGGCGCAGATGCATTAGAATTAGGTGCATCCGGTCTTTATGGTCCAGCGATGAATATTCATAGAAATGCATACGCAGGACGTAACTTTGAATACTACTCAGAAGATCCATTCCTTTCTGGTGCAATTGCAGCTGCAGAAACAAAAGGAATTCAGTCTATGGGTGTATATGTATATATCAAACACTTTGCGTTAAATGATAGCGAAACATGGTGTCGTTGTATCTCTACATGGGCAAATGAACAGACAATTCGTGAAATTTACTTAGAACCATTTGAAATGGCAATTGTAGATGGCGGTGCTAAAAACGTAATGAATGCATTCGCAAGAATTGGTGTTGTTTGGTCTGGTGCACATACCGGTCTTATGACAAACATTCTCCGTGGTGAATGGGGCATGGATGGTTTTGCTTTAACTGACTTCTCTGGTAATGCACAGTTTGAAGCATATGGACTTTACTTGAAATCATTTGACGTAGCATGGGGCTTATTAGGTGGAACAGATAGCTGGGATAGCTCTTCTATAACATGGACAACTGATTTACAGAAACTTTATAAAGACGATCCAGACATTGTTCAGGCTATGAGACAGGCTTCTCACAGAATTCTTTATACCGTAGCAAATAGTAATGCTATGAATGGAATCAGCACAACACAGCAGGTAGTTGCAGTAACACCTTGGTGGCAGACTGCATTATATGTACTTTGCGGAGCAATGGGTGCTATGACAGTATTCTCAGCAGTAAAAGCAGTTATGGCAAAGAAAAAAGAAAATGCAAATAAATAATTTTTAAATTTGTGCAGAAAATGGCGGTATGTGAATGTTCACATGCCGCTGTTTTTTTATTGGTGGCTATGATTAAATTTTTTGTATAGATAGGTACCTAAAAAATACAGTATGATAATTACAAAAAATGTAGCAATAAAGATACCATATTTTTGTTCGCCTAAAGCACTGCCACCTAATGCGGACAAGAGAATTGCTGGGAAACGACCAACAAAGTTAATTACAAGCCAAGTTGTCCATTTGATATCGGTAAGTCCGACTACATAGCACATCAAATCTTTTGGTGTTCCCGGTAATAAAAAGAAAAGAAATAAAAGTGTGGTGTATTTTTCGTTGGAATGTAAAAATTTTACGGATTCAATTTCTTTTCGGTCAACAAATAATTCGATAAATTGCATGCCGAATTTTCTTACAAAAAAGAATGTGATCATACCGCCGGCGGTCATGGCAATGTCACACATCAGAGTGCCTGTAAATGGCCCAAATAAGGCACCAGCGGCAACTTCGAATGGTCCGCCGGGAATAATGGCCAGAAGCACCTGTACCGTGTTTAAAAGCATAAAAACGACTGGTCCCCAGATGCCGGCTTTCTCTATCAAAAGAGCCAAAGAGTCTGGATTTTCAATAAAATTAGTGAGGGGCTTCCATAAGGCAAGTGTGAGTCCTGCCATCACAGCGATGGAAAGTGCTAAAATTAGATAACGATATTTTTTCATGTATAAATTCTCCTATGTATATAATTTCCCCAAAATTTTCAAAAATAAGTATAGAAAAAGTGTATCATAGAAGCAGTAAAAATACATCTTAAGTTTTTATGAATTTATGTGGATTGTTTTTATGGAGATTTGTTGATATACTAACGAAGATGTGAGTAAATCATTATGAAAAACAGAATATATGTTGATAATTATGATTAGGAATAAACGGATTGGTAAGGTGTAAAAATGAGAGATATAACAACAAAAAAATTGTATGATTACGATGCATATGCAACAGATTTTGAAGCAAGTGTAATTTCTTGTGAAGAGGTAAAAAATTTTTATGAGGTTATTCTTGATCAGACATTGTTTTTCCCGGAAGAGGGTGGACAGACACCGGATAAAGGTGTTCTAGGAGATGTTGAAGTCATGGATGTACAGATAGAAAAGGATGTTATTAAACATTATATAGAAGCTCCTTTGGAAATTGGAAGTAAGGTAAAGGGAAAAATTGATTGGAAACATCGTTTTTTCAACATGCAGCAGCATAGTGGAGAACATCTTTTTTCCGGACTTGCACATCGAAAATATGGTTTAAAAAATGTTGGTTTTCATTTGAGTAATCAAATCGTGACAATGGATTTTGATAAGGCTTTGTCTGAGGAGCAATTAAAAGAGATGGAATGGGAAATCAATGAGGCGATTGTTGCCAATGTTGAGATAAAGACAGGATACCCATCCAAAGAAGAACTGGCAGAATTGGAATACCGCAGCAAAATTGAAATTGATGGGGCTGTCCGTATTGTAGAAATTCCGGGATATGATATTTGTGCCTGTTGTGCACCACATGTACATAGAACCGGTGAAATTGGCATGTTTAAGATTCAGAGTGTACAGAACTATAAAGGAGGTATGCGAATCAGCTTTTTATGTGGTTTCCGAGCGTTGGGAGAATACAGAAAAAAATCTGAAATTATTTCGGAACTTTCTAATATGTTAACCACAAATCAGGATAATCTGACAGAGCATGTAAGTAAACTAAAAGTACAGGTGCAATTATTAAAGACACAGCTCGCCAATGCAAAGCAGACTTTGATGGAAAACAAGATGGCAGAGATACCTGTAGAACAGAGAGATGTTTTATTATTTGAACAGGATTTGGATACACCTGTGATGCGAAATGTGGTGAATAAACTGGTGGAACAGCATGAAGGGATTTGTGGAATCTTTGTTGGGGACGAGGAAAGTGGTTATAGCTTTATTATCGGAAGTAAAACGATGGATTGTCGTGAAACAGCAGCAAAGCTTCGAGACAGGCTGAATGCAAGAGGTGGTGGAAAAGCACCGATGATACAGGGGTCTGTAGTGGCAAAGAAAGAGGATATAAGGACAGTACTTCTGTGAGAAAGATAGTTGATTCAGTGCAAATTTTGGTCGATTCGTGATTACGCCCCCTTTTTTTTATGTTTATTGTAGTATAATCCTGCTGTAGTTATACGATGATGAATATGAAAAGGAGAGAATGAATTATGATGAAAAAATTATTAGTATTACTTTTGAGTGCCATGATGGTATTTTCATTGGCAGCATGTGGAGATGACACAGCAGATGGAGATGACCAGCAGATTGAAAACAATGATGCAGATGCAAACGACGATGAAGAAAGTGGTTACACAGCAGAACAGGCAGCATGTGTTGAAAAATATGAACAGATGCTCGAAGATTATCAGGCAGCAATTGATTTGGCAAATGCAACACCAGAATTGAATCAGGATACAGATCTTGCAGATTTGATAAATGAAGTGACAGATGCGATTAATATAATTACAGATAAAATGGCAGATCCTGCAAATATGACAGAAGAATTTGTAACCGGTGTTTATGATGTAATTGATAATGCATATATAATTATTAACAGAATTGATACTTATGCAGAACTTCTTCCAATTTTAACATATGCATTTGCAGGTGTTGATGAAGAGGACAATACATATTGGTTTGCATGTGATGATAATGAAGAAGTTGGTGCGATGGTTATTTTATCTGCGGATCAGACACAGAATGTATACTGCATCGGTGATATGGTTTGTGATGAAAATGGTATCTATACAATTAATGATGAAGAGGGCTATACAATGTCTATGTCTGTTGAAGCTGTAGAAGAAGATGGTGTATCAGGTTTGCTTGTTACATTGCAGGATGGTACACAGGTAGGTATGGTTCCAGCTATGCCAAGAGAAGTTATTGAAGTAATGCTTACAATTCAGGAAACAACAGAAAACGTAAATGAATAATGGTAGGATACGGTTATGGGATTATTTAGCAATAAGAAAAAACTGTGTCCGATTTGTGGAGCACCTACTCCGCGAATTTTTTCTACAAAGGTAGAGGACAGACCGATTTGTAAGGAATGTGATAAAAAAATATTTCTTCCGGACGGGGCGTTGGAAAAGATGACATTAGATGATTTTCAGCAGTATATGAATTATTATGAAGAAAATCAGGTGTTGAGAGATAAATTTCAGCCGTTGTATGAGTTTCCGGTAGGATTTTCTTGGATGACGGTGAAATTAGATCCGGTAAATGGATTGTTTAGTCTGCATGGAGCTGAGAATGCTTTGGTATTTGAAAAATCATGTATTGAAACGTATCGTATTTTAGAAGATGATTCACCTTTATTTCAGGGAAATAAAAAGGCAATCAAATTCTTTGAAAGTAAGGTTCCGGAGATTGCGAGAGGAATGGCTGTACAGATTATACAGTTTCAGACAGAAGTAAGAAATTATGAAATGTGGGAACGCATGGAGCGTCTGCATGAAAATTTAAGAGACGACGATGATGATAACCGAAGATCACGTCCATATCGTCCACGTCCATCATTTCATACTGAGGAACCATTCAAGTGTTTTAAAGTGCGTGTGCGTTTGGAACACCCTTATTGGCAGGGCAGTCATCAAGGTAAAATAAATGCACCTACATTTGATAGTTATTATCCAAGTGTTGAAAATTATATGAATGATTATGAGAGAGAAGTAAATGCGCTTCGTGATTTGGCGTTTCAGTTTAAGGAATTAGTAAATCCAAAGTCCAAAGAAATCTATGATGGTGAAAAAGATATGGAGGTTTCTTCTGTTCAGACTACTCCACAGATTGTACAGGCAGCACCGGCAGTAGATACGGTAGAAGAACTTAAAAAGTTTAAAGAACTGTTAGATATGGGTATTATTACGGAGGAAGAATTTGTAGTGAAGAAGAAGCAATTACTTGGTATTTAATGCTTAAATCCTGAGGTATTTCACAAAATATGTGAGGTGCCTCAGGATTTTGATATTATTATTTTACTAAGCGTTTGAATTCGGCAATGGATTCGTCATAAGAATGTAAGCTCATCAGCCAGAATTCTTTGCTGGTCAGGTCGATGCCGCAGATTTTTGCAACGTCTTCGACACTTCTTACAGGAGTTTCTTTTAACATATAGTTGTATTTTTCGAGGAATGCCGGTCCTTCCTGCTGGAATTTCGCATATAATCCGCGGGCAAATAAGCCACCAAATGCATATGGGAAATTATAGAAGCCTAAGCCTGCACTGTAATAGTGGCCTTTGCATACCCACATATATGGATGGAGTACGTCATGGTCAAGACCATCGCCATAGGCTTCTTTCTGGGCATCTAACATGATGCTGCATAATTCATCTGCGAACATAAAGTTATCGGAACGGTTGTTTACTACTTTGGATTCGAATAAGAATCTGGAGTAAATATCGCAGATAATCTGTGTTACATCACTTAACTGTCCTTCAATGAGTGCTAATTTTTCATCATCGGAAGATGCGTTAGCGATTGCATAGTTTACAACAATGTTTTCATTAAAGGTAGAGGCGGTTTCTGCTACGGGCATAGAATAGTCCATGTTCAATGGGCGGTTGTCATAAATCATAAAGTTGTGGTATCCATGTCCTAATTCATGTGCAAGTGTAACAATGTCGCTCATGGAACCATCGTAGTTGGTAAGTATACGGAATTCTTTGTGTGCATCTAAGCCTGCACAGAATGCACCACCAACTTTGCCTTCGCGTGGGAAGAAGTCAATCCAATTTTCTTCGAATGCACGGTCAACGATTTCGGCAAGACGTGGATTTTCTTTTTCAAAAATGTTCATAAGATAAGCTTTGGCTTCTTCTACGGTATATTTTTTATCATTTTTGCCCATTGGAGCGAAAAGATCGTACCAAGGAAGTCCGTTTTTGTGTCCAAGAGCTTCGCCTTTGGATCTTAAATAGCTGTGGAAATTAGGCATGTATTCTTTCATGGCTTCTAATAATGCATCTAAAGTAGCACGCTGCATTTTGGAGTTGAACAATACCTTGTCCAATGGGGAAGCGTGTCCACGGAGTCTGCATTCGGAAATGTCCTGCATTTTGATGCTGTTTAAGGAGAACGCGATGGCGTCTTTAATTTTGTCGTAGGCAGCAAGTTCGGCTTCGTATGCACTCTTTCGAACTTCAGGATCTGCATCGTAGGCTTTGTTGCGAATGGAAGAAAGTGTGGTAGATTCTCCATTGTAATCTACTTTTACAGAAGAAGTAAGGTAACTCTGCAGGTCGCTCCATGCGCTGCCACCACTCATATCCATAATGCTTAAGGCTTCTTCTACTTCTTCGCTTAAGTAGTATTTCATATCTTTCTGTAACTCATGTAAGTAGAAAGAGTAATCTGTTAAAAGTTCGTCATCACCGATGATTTCGTCTAAGTTTTCTAATGTGCCGAGATATTTGTCGATGGCAACGGAAGCTTTTGCAACGTTGTTGTATTTCTGAATGATACGCCCATAGTAGGAAACAGCTTCGCCATCGTTGGTGTCTGCACTCTGGCGAAGAGAACAGTATTCCATTAAGGTGAAAAATGTTTTACGGAATTCTTCAATTCCAAGCAATGCTTCTTTTGCGGTAGTGCGAGCATCTTTTTCACCAAGAGAAGCTGCAAAAGCAATTCTTTTTTCGATTAATTCATCTAATTTGTTTAAGTCGTTCTGGAATTTTTCGTCTTCAAATCCAGAATAAAGTACGTCTAACGACCATCTGTCATACATAATGTGTTTGTCCTTTCCATTTTGATAGTTCTATTGCCGTGGGTTAAATAAAGAGCGTAACAGTTCAGCCTTTGGCTGACTGTTACTAAAGAGCTTCTTTATCGGCTTATTTTCATTGATTATATCATATCTTTTATAAAGAATACAAAAATTGTGAAAAAAATAACGTTTTTTATTCCAATATGGACAGTTTTATAATATAATAGACAAGAATTCGAGTGTATTGCTATAAAAGGGGTCGAAAATAAAGTGACGGAACTAGAATTGTATTACAATAAATTTAATGAAGAAAAACGTTTGGACTCCAGACATGGGCAGGTAGAATTTATTACTTCTATGAAGTATATTCATAAATATCTGGCGGAAATAGAGGAGAAAAAGCCCAAAGGACAGATTAAGATTTTAGATGTTGGTGCTGCAACCGGGCGTTATAGTATTCCACTGGCAGAAGAAGGATATGATGTTACGGCGGTGGAATTGGTAAAGCATAATCTGGCAAGACTAAAAGCAAAAGGCAGTTCGGTAAAAGCGTATCAGGGAAATGCCATGAAATTAAAACGGTTTGAAGATAACAGTTTTGATATGGTACTGGTATTTGGACCGATGTACCATCTTCACGAAAAAGAAGAAAAACAAAAAGCACTATCCGAAGCGAAGCGTGTGGTAAGAGAGGACGGCATTGTATTAGTTGCCTATATTATGAATGAATATAGTGTAATTACGTATGCTTTTAAAGAAAGGCATATCAAAGAGGGAATTACAGAGGGAATGCTGGATGAAACCTTTCATTGTACCCAAAAGGCAAATGAGCTGTACAGTTTCGTACGTACGGAAGAGATCGAAACATTGAATCGGGATGTGGATTTAAAGCGTATGCAGATTATAGCGGCAGATGGTGCAGCAAATTACATTCGTCCATTTTTGAATGCATTGGACGAGGAAGAGTTTCAGTATTTTATAAAATACCACTTATCGACTTGTGAACGAGCAGATCTGCTGGGAGCAAGCGGACATTTAGTGGATATTCTTAAAAAATAATTCAAAGGAATAGTAGTGAAAATGAAATGGCGTATTAGTAAGACAGAAAGATCAAACACAGCAAGTACAATTTCAAAAAATCAGAAGCAACCCCAGGTTGTAAATCAGATGCGAAAAGACCTTGGAGAGTCAGATGGGTTACAGGGAGCGGTTCTTTGTCCATTGGCAGAAGTGAATGGATATTTGATTCGTCCCGGTTTTTACCGTATGAAAGGTGCCTTTGAGACAAAAAATGGCGTTAGTTTTACGGTAAGCTCACATGGAGCAACCAGTGCGGAATTATTATTATATGAACCACGTGGAACAGAACCAAAGGTTGTAATTCCGATACCGGAAGAATATCGTATTGGTGATACGTATTCTATTTTGGTTTATGGTATCCGTATTCAGGATTTTGAATATGCATATCGATTTGATGGGCCAAATCAGCCGGAGCGTGGTATTACATTTAACAAAGAAAATATTATTCTGGACCCATATGCACGTGCAGTTACAGGACAGCGTCATTGGGGAGAACGTCCGGAAGGCGGAAAAGATTTTGAATATAGAGCACGTGTCGTAAAGAGTGAATTTGATTGGGGAGAGGTAGGACAGCTCAATACCCCAATCGAAGATTTGGTGATTTATGAGACACATGTACGTGGATTTACAAAGGACAGTTCATCAAAGGTTGATGCAAAGGGAACGTTCCAGGGAATTCGTGAAAAGATACCGTATTTAAAAGATTTGGGCGTTAATGCAATAGAGCTTATGCCGATTTTTGAGTTTGATGAAATGGAAAGTGCCAGAGTTGTAGATGGTGTACAGCTTTACAATTACTGGGGATATAATACGGTGTCGTTCTTTGCACCAAATACGGGTTATGCTTCGAAAGAAGAGCATAACTATGAAGGAAAAGAATTAAAACGTTTGATTTATGATTTGAAGAAAAATGGTATCGAAGTGATTCTGGACGTTGTGTTTAACCATACAGCAGAAGGAAATGAAATGGGTCCATGTTTTTCATTCAAGGGAATTGATAACAATATTTATTATATGCTTACACCGGATGGCCATTACTATAACTTTAGTGGCTGTGGAAACGTTATGAACTGTAACCATCCAATCGTAAGAAACTTTATTTTGGATTGTCTGCGTCATTGGGTAACAGAATATCGTGTAGATGGATTCCGATTTGACCTGGCATCCATTTTGGGTCGTGACCAGAATGGTGCGCCAATGGCGAACCCGCCGATTTTGGAAACCCTTGCGTTTGATTCTGCACTGAGTAAAACGAAACTGATTGCAGAGGCTTGGGATGCAGGTGGATTATATCAGGTTGGTAGTTTCCCATCCTGGAACCGCTGGGCAGAATGGAATGGAAAATACCGCGATGATATGAGAGGCTTTTTAAAAGGGGATAATGGTTCAGCAGGTGCTGCGATTACCCGTATTACAGGTTCTTCTGACCTTTATAATCCGGAGAGCAGAGGCCATTCAGCTTCCATTAACTTTATTACCTGTCACGATGGCTTTACGATGTATGATTTATATGCATATAACGAAAAGCACAACGAAATGAATGGATGGGATAATACAGACGGAGATAACAATGGCAGAAGCTGGAACTGTGGACATGAGGGTGAGACAGACGATCCGGTGATTAATAATCTGCGTCGTCGTTTGGTTAAAAATGCGTTTGCGGCACTTTTATGCAGCCGTGGAGCAGCGATGTTCTTTGCCGGTGATGAATTCTGTAATACACAGTATGGAAACAATAATGCATATTGTCAGGATAATATTATTTCTTGGCTGGATTGGAATCGTTTGGAAGAATTCAAAGAGATTCATGATTTTGTGCGATTCATGATTCAGTTCAGAAAAGACCATCCGATTTTGAGAAAAGCAACAAAGCCTGCCGCTTGTCAGGTACCTCCAATCAGCGTGCATAATGGCTATCCGTATAACAGTGTGATAGAATACACGACACATATGATTGGTATTATGTTTGCCGGACGTAATGCAGATGATACGGATGATGATTTGATTTTTTATTGTATGAACTCTTATTGGGAACCGCTTACTTTGCAGCTGCCATCATTAACAAATGGTATGGATTGGAAGGTAAAAGTAAATACAAACTGTGAATATGTAGATGATGCGGATTTTGATTACATGACAGAGAAATTTGGGCCAAATACCATTCGTGTTCCAGCGCGAACAACGATTATATTTGTAGCCGAATAAGTAAATATGTAACTATAGAATACTACCAGATGTGAAATGCTTCCATATTTGGTAGTATTTTTGGTGAAAAAGGTATATAGATTATGCGTTGGAGAACTACACATAAATAAATTCAGTGAGTCCTAATAGAAAATCGGTGGATACCTGAAGTTCTTTTGAGATAAGACGAAGAATCTCGATACTAGGCAGGCGTTTGCCGCAGCGGTACATGCTGATGGTGGCTTGTGATGTATATATGCGGGTTGCCAGATCTACGGTGGAATAACCTCGAAGTTCCATTGCGACTCTTAACCGATCGGAAAATTCCGGATATTGACTTAGAGGAAATTTTTTGGGATAAAATCGTGTGCAATTTTTCATGCCAACATTTTAGCGAAAAGAACTCGAAAAATGTTAAAATATCACATTTTGTATAAATTTTTCTTAGAATCCGAGAAAAATGGTAAATAAAAAGGATGGTTTAACACCATCCTCCGTCTAAAGTAATAATTTGTCCGGTTAAATAATTATGATTTGTTGCTAATGAAAAAGTAAGTTCAGCTACTTCTTCTGGTCTTCCAAAACGTCCTGCAGGGATTTCATCCTCAAGGGACTGGCGTTCTTCCGAAGAGAAACACTGGTTCATGGCGGTGTCGATACAGCCACAGGCGATGGCATTGACTTGGATATTGCTTGGTGCCAGTTCTTTGGCAAGAGCTTTGGTAAAGGTATTGAGTCCTCCTTTGCTTGCGGAGTAGGCGACTTCGCAGGATGCGCCGACGCTTCCCCAGACGGAAGAGATATTGATGATTTTTCCAGCCTGTTTCGAGAGCATATATGGAATTGCCAGTTTTGAAGTATAAAAGGCCGAAGAAAGATTGATGTGAAGAATACGGTCCCAGTCTTCAATGGTGGTATCGGTCAGTAGTCCGATATGAGAGATACCGGCGTTGTTTATGACGATATCTATACCGCCATACATTTCTTTTATCTGTTCAAAAAGTGAATGGACATAGTGATAGTCTCCGACATTTCCAATAGATGCTAAAACAGGGATATGGTAGCGGTGTTCTAATTGATTTTTTAGGGATAGGAGTGCTTGTTCGGAGTTGCGGCAGTTGATAACGAGAGAATAGCCTTCTTGGGCAAAACGTTTTGCAATAGCGGCTCCGATACCGCGGGAAGCTCCTGTGATTAACACGGTTTTGTTCATATAGTCTCCTTTTGCATGTATTTATAATAAAAATATTATAGCACCGACAGTAGAAAATAGGAAATGAAATAGGGATAAATTGTATGATATTTTGTGCAAAATGAAAAAGATGGATTGACATTGAAGCTATAAAATTGTAAAATAATAACAGTATTTAAATGAAATAAAAACGGATTGTTACTGCGTAATAGTAGGCAAAACCAAACTTCAAAAGAGAATTCTAGCTGAAGTTTGGCTTTTTTTAATTATTGGGAAATTTTACCGGAATTTTTCAATAATCAAAGACACTTTGGGTTTATGAAGTGCAATTTTTATATGTAAAAGAATAGTATAGAATAGGGACGCGTTATGATTATCGAAAAAGTTATCAATAATAATGTAGTTACTGCTATTGACGAAGCTAATCAGGAAGTTGTTTTAATGGGAAAAGGAATCGGTTTTCAAATGAAACCGGGGGTTCAGATTGCTAAGGAGAGAATAGAAAAAAAATTTGTATTATCAAATCAAGCGGAAATCGGAAAGTTTGAAGAAGTTGTGGGTTCAATTCCCATTGAGCATCTGGATGTTTGTATTGATATTATTAATTATGCAACCAGTATGCTGGGAAAACGTATCAGCAGCAGTATTTATATTTCATTGACAGATCATATCAATTTTTCTTTAGAGAGACAAAAAAATGGAATGGTATTTGATAATCCATTGGCACAGGATATAAAAAGTTTTTACCGAAGCGAATATCTGGTTGGCGAATATGCAGTGGCCATGATTGAGAAAAAATTAGGCGTGAAATTACCGGTGGATGAAGTGGCATCCATTGCGATGCATTTTATTAATGCGGAATATAATACGGCAATGAGCGAAACTATGCATATTACGGAGCTGATTCGCGAAGTGATTGAACTTGTAGAGAAAGAACTTCATGTACAGATGAATGATACAGATATCAGTTATTCTCGATTTGTGGCACATTTGAAATTTTTAGCATTTCGTGTGTTTAATGACACGCAGATTGTGGAGCAGGATGAGGAGTATAACAATATGGTGATTCGCCTTTATCCAAAGTCATTTTCTGTGGTGGAAAAGATTGCATCTTATATGAAAGACAAGTATAATTATGATATGAAGGTGGACGAAATGGTGAATATGACAATTCATATCCGTCGCATCCATCCAAATATAGAAAAGGAGTAGGAAGTCATGTTTAATTTTTTCAAAAAGAAAGAAAAAGAAGCAGCTGATGTCATTTATGCACCATTAAAAGGGGAAGCTGTTCCAAGTGCAGAAGTAAACGATCCAACATTTGGTGAAGAAATGCTTGGAAAAGGTATGGCAATCAAACCATCAGAAGGAAAAGTATATGCTCCATTTGATGGAACTGTAGCGATGGTATTTGATACCAAACACGCAGTAAGTCTTGTGTCAGAAACTGGCGCAGAAGTATTAATCCATGTAGGGCTTGATACAGTTATGTTAAAAGGCGAACACTACAATGCAGTTGTAGAATCCGGCGCAACAGTGAAAAAAGGTGATTTGCTTTTAGAGTTTGATATGGAAGCAATCAAAGCGGCAGGATATGATGTTATTACACCGGTTGTTGTGTGTAACGCAGATGATTATAAAGATGTAATTCGTACAACAGGCGTACAGGTAGAAGCCGGCGATGTTGTTATGCAATTAGAGAAATAATAAAAGGGGGATACATATTATGCAGAAATTTACTTATGTAATTAAAGATGAATTAGGAATTCATGCACGTCCGGCAGGACTTCTTGTAAAGGAGGCTAAAAACTTTACAAGTACAATTACTTTAGAAGCAAATGGTAAAAAAGGTGCTGCAAAAGGTCTTATGGGCGTTATGAGCATGGCAGTAAAACAGGGTCATGAAGTAACTGTTACTGTAGAAGGTGATGATGAAGTAGCGGCAGCAGCAGCTATGAAAGCATTTTTTGAAAAGAATCTGTAGGAGTGAAAGCGAGCTTGTGCAAGCCATGGCCTGTACGAAGTAAGCGGTGGGCGACTACAGCCACAAGCTTTGCTTGTGGACTGTAACTTATGGTAATGATTCGTGTTGAGGGTGCGGATTATTATAAAAAATATTATAAGAAAGGGGAATTTTATTATGATGAAATTTCTTCAGAAATTAGGTAAATCATTGATGTTACCAGTAGCATGTCTTCCACTTTGTGGTTTGCTTATGGGTATCGGATATGCTTTATGTCCATCCACCATGCAGGGTGGTGATGTAACTGGTTTTGTACAGTTACTTGGATTGTTCCTTGTGAAAGCTGGTGCAGCTGTAATTGACAACATGGCAATCCTTTTCGTTATTGGTGTTGGTGTTGGTATGTCAGATGACAACGATGGTACAGGTGGTGTAGCTGCTTTAGTATCTTGGCTCATGATTACAACATTATTAAACACCGGTTTTGTTACAACAATTATGCCTTCTGTAGCAGGCGATACTGTTAAGGAACTTGCATTTAACAAAATCGCTAACC
The DNA here is from genome assembly GCA_964449855.1 of uncultured Lachnobacterium sp. Classification (GTDB taxonomy): domain Bacteria; phylum Bacillota; class Clostridia; order Lachnospirales; family Lachnospiraceae; genus Roseburia. The sequence continues at coordinate 14,083 of CAYVGA010000013.1, read as the reverse complement.
CATTCATCGGTATCTTAGCTGGTGTTATTGGTTCTACATGCTACAACAAGTTCAAAGGCACAAAATTACCAGATTGGATGTCATTCTTCTCTGGCAAACGTTGTGTAGCTATCGTAGCTGGTGTTGTTTCCATTATCGTATCAGCAGTTCTTCTGTTTATATGGCCGGTTATTTTCGGTGCTCTTGTTGGTGTAGGTCAGGCTATCGCTGGTATGGGTGCTTTAGGTGCTGGTATTTATGCATTCTTAAACCGTTTGTTAATTCCAACAGGTTTACACCATGCATTAAACAACGTATTCTGGTTCGATACAATTGGTCTTGGTGACCTTGGAAACTTCTGGGCTGGTAAAACATCTGCAGACGTATCTTGGGATCTTGGTATTTATATGTCAGGTTTCTTCCCATGTATGATGTTCGGTATTCCGGGTGCAGCTTTAGCTATGATTCAGACAGCTAAACCTGCTAAGAAAAAAGTAGCTATCGGTTTAGTTGCATCAGCAGCTGTATGTTCATTTGTCTGCGGTGTTACAGAACCTTTCGAATTCGGTTTTATGTTCTTAGCTCCAGCATTATACGTAGTATATGCATTATTATATGGTGTATTTACATTTATTACATGTTTAGTAGGATTCCGTGCAGGTTTCTCATTCTCAGGTGGTGCAACTGACTTAGTATTCTCAGCTAGTTTACCAGCGGCTGCAAATACATGGATGATTATCCCTTTAGGTATCGCTGCATTTGCAGTATTCTACTTAGTATTCCGTTTTGCTATCGTTAAATTTGACCTTAAGACACCAGGTCGTGAAGATGATGACGTAGAAGCTGAAAAGAAAGTAACTCTTTCTAATGACAACTTCACACAGATTGCATCTATCATCTTAGAAGGTCTTGGTGGAAAAGATAATATAACATCTATTGATAACTGTATCACAAGACTTCGTCTTGAAGTAAAGGATCAGTCTAAAGTAAATGAAGCTAAAATTAAATCTGCTGGGGTTTCTGGCGTTATCCGTCCAGGTAAAACCAGCGTTCAGGTAATTGTTGGTACAAAGGTTCAGTTCGTTGCAGACGAATTCAAGAAACTTTGTAAATAGACCTTATTCCTTAGTATATCTAAGCACAAAATGGGATGTTTTATAACATCCCATTTTTGCCTTGATAACCAAATTGGTTTTGTAATTGATGATTGCTGATTCCGAAGGGGACAGCAAGAGAAGGGGTGGTAAAACAATATGATTATTAAAAATGGTAAGGTTTTTACAGAAGAGGGAACATTTGTTGAGAAAGAGTTATATATGGATGGAGATCAGATTTCCTCAACTGTAATCGGAGAAGTTATTGATGCAACCGGATTATATGTCATTCCGGGACTTACCGATATTCATTTTCATGGATGTGTAGGCTATGATTTTTGTGATGGTACACAAGAAGCACTTGAAAAAATGGCAGAGTACGAACTTTCCAATGGCATTACGACGATTTGCCCGGCATCTATGACATTTTCAGAAGAACAGTTAACCGATATTTTTGCAAATGCTGCCAACTATAAGAGTGAAAAAGGTGCGACTTTGGTTGGTATCAATATGGAAGGACCATTCATCTCTATGGAGAAAAAGGGTGCACAGAATGGTGAATACATACATAGACCGGATGCAGATATGTTTGAACGCTTACAGAATGCTGCAAATGGACTTATAAAACTTTGTGATATTGCTCCAGAAGTGGATGGTGCAATGGATTGTATTGAAAAAATTTCTGACAAGGTAACGGTGTCTTTGGCACATACTGCGGCAGATTGGGATATAGCAACAGAAGCAATTCAAAAAGGTGCAAAGCATATAACACATTTGTATAATGCGATGCCACCATATTCACACAGAGCACCGGGGGTTATTGGTGCGGCATGTGATAATGAACAGGTAATGGTAGAATTGATTTGTGATGGTATTCACAGTCATCCATCGACGGTTCGTACAACATTTAAAATGTTTGGTGATGACCGAATTGTTTTAATCAGTGATAGTATGGAAGCCTGTGGTCTGGAAGACGGACAATATTCTTTGGGTGGTCAGGATGTAACCGTAAAAGGAAATCTTGCGATTCTGACTGAGCTGGGCAATATAGCAGGTTCTGTAACAAACCTGATGAAATGTATGCGTAAAGCAGTAAAAGAAATGGGGATTCCATTGGAAAGTGCAGTAAAATGTGCAACCATGAATCCTGCAAAAGCAATTGGCATTTATGATACCTATGGCAGCCTTACAGTAGGAAAACAGGCAGATGTGGTATTGTTAGATGAAGATTTAGAAATTCGATATATTATTAAAGCGGGGGAAGTAGTATATGGCAATGATTAAAGTAGCGGGTAAAACTGTTTATAAAGCAATTGCACGTGGTCCAATTTTGGTAATGGACAAACAGGAAGTAGCGATTACAGATGCACCTGTAGCTGATGTAGAAGCAGAGATAGTTCGTGTGACAGAGGCAATTGAGACAGCAAAGGCACAGATTGGCAAACTTTATGAAAAAGCATTGGCAGAAGTTGGCGAAGAAAGTGCTGCAATTTTTGAAGTACATCAGATGATGTTGGAAGATGATGAATATTTAGAATCTATCTTTAACATGATTCGTGATGATAGCCTTAATGGTGTATATGCAGTAAAAATGACTGGAGATACGTTCTCACAGATTTTTGCAGGCATGGATGATGAGTATATGAAAGCAAGAGCAACGGATGTATTGGATATTTCCGGTCGTGTGATTCGTGTTTTAACAAATCAGGCGGATGTAAGTTTAGATGCTCCATCTATTATTATTGCAGATGATTTGACACCAAGTGAAACTGTACAGATGGACAAGAGTAAAATCTTAGGTTTTGTAACAGTACATGGTTCTACAAACTCTCATACTGCGATTTTGGCACGTATGATGAACATTCCGGCACTTGTTATGACTCCGGTAGAGCTGGATAAGCTGACAACAGGTATGGAAGCAATTGTAGATGGTATTAATGGAGAAGTGATTATTGATCCAACGGAAGATGTCATCAAAGAAGCTGACGTACGTATTGAAGCAGAATTAGAAAAACGCCGTATGTTAGAAGAATTAAAAGGACAGGAAACCGTAACGAAGAGTGGACAGCATGTACATCTGTATGCAAATATCGGAAGTGTAGAAGATGTATCTTATGTATTGGAAAACGATGCAGAAGGTATCGGCTTATTCCGTAGTGAATTTTTATATTTGGGCAGACCAGACCTTCCAACGGAAGATGAGCAGTTTGAAGCGTATAAAAAGGTTCTTACGGCTATGGGGGATAAGAAAGTTATTATTCGTACATTGGATATCGGTGCAGATAAGCAGGCAGATTCTCTTGCATTGGATAAGGAAGAGAATCCGGCACTTGGTTATCGTGCGATTCGTATTTGTTTAACACAGCCGGAAGTATTTAAGACACAGGTTCGTGCATTGCTTCGTGCAGCAGTATATGGAAATCTTTCGGTTATGTATCCTATGATTATTTCTCCTTGGGAAGTAGAAAAAATCAAAGAGGTAGTAGCTGAAGTTGAAGCTGAACTGAAAGCAGAGGGTGTAGAATATAAGATGCCGGAACAGGGGATTATGATTGAAACACCAGCTTCTGTTATGATGGCAGAAGAATTGGCACAGCTTGTAGATTTCTTTAGTATTGGAACAAATGACTTAACACAGTATACATTGGCAATTGACAGACAGAATGAGAAATTAGACTTGTTCTATGATGCACATCATCCAGCCGTACTTCGTATGATTGAAATGACAGTGAAAGCTGGTCATGCACATGGTGCATGGGTTGGTATCTGTGGAGAACTTGGAGCAGATCAGGAATTAACTCAGAAATTCCTAGAAATGGGATTGGATGAACTTTCCGTAGCACCATCTTCTGTACTGCCAATTCGAAAATTGATTCGCGAAGCAGAATAAAATACATATTACGATTTAGATTAGAAAAGGGTTGGCTAAAATCTACGAAAACGCACGCTCTGTCTATGGTTTCAGATTCGTACTCAGACATTAGTTTTTCTAGATGCTTTGAATAAAAAACATTTTAAACATGACGTAACCGATGCCAATTCGCCATCGTGGCTCAGTGGCATCTTTCGCTGACGTCCTGTCAGCGAATTACTAGATGGCGACAAAGCATCAAGAAAAGCTAGATGTCCTCGTAATGAATCTGAAACCATAGACAGAGCGTGCGTTTTCTTACGTTTTCTAAGAAAGTTTCTGAATCTAAATGCGTGTGGTGTATAGGTAACGGTTTGAAAAATTTATAATTTATGCCAAAGTGTAAGAAAAGAGTCCGGTTTTATATGAACCGGACTCTTTTCTTAGGCTTTCGAATGCCTGATTATAAAATTTCTAATGGGTTAAATCGAAATATTAATTTGTGCTTTCATCCGATGTGCCGTTTTCGTCGGATGGCACATTTTCATCTGTTATTGTTTCTGTGGTTTCGGTTGTCTCAGTAGCTTCTGTAGTATCTTCGGTTGGAAGTGGTACATATTCATAAATCCATTCATTTGAACTTCTAAAAATAGTGCTTTTTGAACCAAGCTGGTTTACTACAACAGAGTCGCCGTCTTGGATTCGTTTGGTATGAATCATAATTTCATTACCGGAAACATATTCCGTTCCAACTTTTTCATCATTTACATATACACGGCTCCACTGGGTGAAACTTTCACCCTTGAGTACGACACGGTTTTCTATATCCGGTGAGATATACATGTCAGTGATAATAACTTCATCAATACCCATTACAATGTCGGTTGGCGGATATTTGTGTTCGCCTTCATAACAGTAACGAGCTCCATAGAGAATATCGTACTGAAGAAGTTCAATACCATCAATGTAAGCCTGATATTCTTCTGTTTTAACTTCAGGAGCTGTGATATCAATGCCAAGGCTTTCTTCTTTTGCCATTTGTGTCTGGTGGTAAGATACCATGGTTCCTTCGTGGAAACCAATCTGATTTAAAATATCTGCCATTAACTGATAAGCAAATAAGTCTTTATCATTTTTTTCTAAACCGAAGTTGTTCCAGGTAACATATTTGGTTTTGTAGATGTCGCCGGAAACCATGTCAGAGTTTTCAAGTCCCATGGTAGGAAGATGGTCTCCCCAAAATACGACGATGGTGTCTTCTTCTAAGGCTTCTAGGTAGGAGATTAATTCACGCATGAACTGATCCGTTTTGTTAGCTTGGTGCATGTAATATTCCCACTGATTGGTTGCTTCCTGTGTCTCTAAACCATATACAGAAGCATAAGGTGTGTCAATAACTTTTTCTTCCGGATAAACACCATGCTGTCCAACTGTGATTACATAGGTTAAGTCAGGTCCTTCGGTAGAAGTGAGAGTTTTCATTACTTCAGTAGCAAGGATAGAGTCTTCTGCCCAGCCTTCGTTTGGTGTAAATTCAGTGATGTCCATCAATTCTTTACTTGTAAAAGAATCAAATCCCATCATGGAGAATGCGTTTACACGGCTGTAGAAGTTACCGCCGTTATTGTGAACGGCATGTGTGCCATAGCCTGCGGCTTTCAAGTCGGCTGCAATACTTTCGCAGTCGGTTTCTTTTAAAATGGTTTTGTATGGGTATTCACCAGTACCAAAATACTGGAGTTTCATACCGGTTAAAATTTCAAATTCTGCATTTGCAGTACCAGCACCAACAACCGGCATGGTCAAGTGACCGGATGTGAAGTTTTCCTCCAAATAATGGAAGAATGGTGTAGGGTCCTGGCTGTATGTCATAAAGTTGTATTCGTATGGGTCTACGAAAGATTCTAAAAGTACAGTGATGATGTTTGGACCGTTTTCTGTGGTAATGGTTGTAACTGCTTTGTCATATTCTACGGCATCCATAAGTGCACCAATGACTTCTTCCGTATAAAGATCCGGTTCGTCCATGCCCCAGTTTACAACACCGGAGGAGAAAGAATATACAAATCCGTAATCTTTGTACCCTTGTGCAATGTTTGTAAAATATTTTGCTACAATATTATTTTCCTGCGCAATTGTAGTGGTGGCAGGAATGGCAATAAATACAATGGAAAGAATGGATGCAAGTGAAAGGATGCGTCGCTGTTTTCCTTTGTAAATAGGTCCATGTATATAAAACAGTGTACAGAAAATGATAAATAGGGTTACACCTACGATGATGCCTACAGCCATTGCCGGTGAAATATATGTTTTGAGCATGGTCATAAGGTCGGATAGAACTGTCAAATCGGCAAATCCAAATGGTGTTACACGATTTGAGAGTACGATTCCGTTAATGATTCCAAGAATAATCCAAAAGGCACTGATTAAAATACGGGCAAATGCACGTCTTCGAAACAGATAAACCAACGTAAGAGAGGCAAATACAATAAATGAATTATATACATATGCACGTGGTGATTTCATAATAAATTGAAATGTTTCAATCAAATCCCATCTGGAAGCAAATTCTACAATAGATACAACCAATAAAGACAATAATGCCTGAAAAATAATAGAATAATTATTTAAAATATCCACGATTTTGTAAAACCGTTCGGAATGTTCAACTTCATGTTTTGTTAAAAATTTTTCTTTCACTTTTCTAGATAAATCTTTAAGAAAATGTAATACCTTCTTCATAATAACCTCCTTTGCATCTTATGAGTCTACATTATAAAATATAAGACGAAAATACAAGAGCAAACTTTTATAAAAAATTCTTAAGATTTTATTTATTTTGCAAAAAATTGCATAAACGGAATAAAATCTATTTGTTTGACCTTTTCCAAATGCCCATTTTTTCGGCATCTTTTATTAAATCATCCCGAAAAGCAGGATGTGCAATTGAAATAATGGCTTCAGCTCGTTGCCAGGTGGATAATCCTTTTAAATTGACCATGCCATGTTCGGTTGCCACATACTGAACGCAGGCACGAGTGGCAGTAACTGCTGAACCAGGGATAAGGGTAGGACGGATGCGGGAATGCATGTTTCCATTTCTGTCGGTAAAAGTGGATGAACAGCAGATAAAGCTTTTGCCGCCTTTGGAAAGGTAAGCACCTAAAACAAAATCCAGCTGCCCGCCAGCACCCGTAATTTGTTTAAAGCCCGAACTTTCGGAGCTGATTTGACCATATAAGTCAATGTCCACACAGTTATTTATGGAAATTAAATTGTCCTGTGCTGCAATGGTGCGAATGTCATTGACATAATCTGCAGGTGCACTTAGCATTTCCGGATTGTTGTGGATATAGTCATATACTTTTTGTGTGCCGGCAGCAAATACGAAAGTCTGTCTACCAGTATCCAGACGCTTGTGCTGACCTGTGATTTTACCGGCGTTTGCGATATCTACAAAACCGTCGGAATAAATCTCGGTATGAACACCAAGTTCTTTTAAGTCAGAGTGAGCAATCAAAGAGCCTACCGCATTTGGCATGCCACCGATGCCCAATTGTAAACAGGCACCATTTGGGATGTGTTCTACGATACGTTTTGCAATTGCCTGATCAATTTCGGATGGAGGGGCTCCTGTTCCAAATGGGCTGACAGGCGGATTATCTCCTTCTACGATATAATGGACGTTGGAAATATGAACACCTGCATCGGAATTGCCGAAACAATAAGGCATGTTTTTGTTTACTTCAACGATAATGTGTTCTGCTCGTTCACAGGCAGCGGCCAAGTGTGAGGCACTTGGACCAAAGTTAAAATACCCATGTTCATCCATAGGAGCAACCTGCATCATAACAACTCTGCTAGGCTGTTCCATATCACGATAGTAACGAGGAAGTTCCGAATAAGAAATCGGAGCATAAAAAGCAAGTCCCCGGTTTGCTAGTTTTCGCTCTATACCGCTGAAATGCCAGGAATTCCATGTAAAATGTTCTCCGGCATCTTCTCGTTCAAAAACGGCAGGGGTTTTGGGCAAAATAGCACCTCGCAGTTGAATGTCTGTTAACTCATCTGTACGTTTTGCAAGTGCTCGGTCTAGGGCATCTACTGTGGTTACAGAAAAACCATACTCTACCCAGTCACCAGATTTTATAATGTGCACTGCTTCATCGGCAGTAACTTTCTTTTTGTTATATTCATCGATAAAACTCATCATATACCTCCTCGTATACATACTAATTCATTTTACCACTTCTTTACATCAAATGACAATCATTTCCGAGAGATTTTATATGGAAAGAATATACTTTTGTGTGATATACTTTTAAAAGAAGTTTGGAAAGACGGGAGAATGTTATGGAACAAAATGGAAAACATGTCAAGAAGATAAATCAAAAACAAAAAGAAATAAATAGAACCAAAGAGATGCATAGCATAAAAGATGCAAATAAAATAAAGAAAACAGGCAGCAGAAAGAAAGGAACAGAGGATATCTGTCCATATGCAAAGAAATGCGGAGGCTGCGATTATCAGGGAATGGAATATAAAAAACAGTTGGAGACCAAAGAAGCAAATGTAAGAAAGCTTCTGAAAGAATTTGTGAAAGTGTCTCCGATTGTTGGTATGGAAAATCCATATCATTACCGTCATAAGGTGCATGCCGTGTTTGATTGTGTTGCACGTGGTCAGATTGTGGCAGGTGTATATAAAAAGAATTCGCATGACGTGGTGGATATTGAAAGCTGCCAGATAGAGGATCAGGAAGCGGATGCTGTAATCCGTGAAATAAAAGGATTGTTAAAGTCATTTAAGATAAAAACCTATGATGAAGATACTGGATACGGTCTTTTGCGTCATGTTCTGATAAGAAAAAGTTATCATACGGGAGAGCTGATGGTGGTATTGGTGCTGGCTTCGCCGATTCTGCCATCGAAAAACAATTTTGTAAAAGCATTGCGCAAAAATCATCCGAATATCAGTACCGTTGTTATTAACGTAAATGATAAAAGAACAAGTATGGTTTTGGGAGAACGAAACATTACGATTTATGGAAAAGGGTTTATTGAAGATAAATTATGTGGGTGTACGTTTCGTATTTCACCAAATTCGTTCTATCAGGTGAATCCAAAGCAGACAGAGCTTTTGTATGAGAAAGCAATTCAGTGTGCAAAACTAACAGGAAAAGAAAAGGTGTTAGATGCCTATTGTGGAACGGGGACGATTGGTATTATTGCTGCAAAACAAGCAAAGGAAGTACTAGGTGTGGAATTGAATAAGGATGCAATCCGTGATGCCATTACCAATGCGAAGCGAAATGAAATTAAAAATATTCGTTTTGTGAATGAAGATGCAGGGAAGTATATGGTGTCTTTGGCAGAGCAGAATCAGAAAGTGGATGTGGTAATTATGGATCCGCCACGCAGCGGCAGTGATGAAGCGTTTTTGTCTTCGGTTGTAAAATTAGCACCGAAAAGGGTGGTTTATGTGTCTTGTGGACCGGATACGCTGGCAAGGGATTTGGCGTACTTGGTGAAAAAGGGGTATAAAGTGGAGGAGGCTGTTCCGTTTGATTTATTTCCTATGACGGCTCATACAGAAGTTGTAGTGGCACTTAAGGGGAATTATAAATAAAAAATAGGGCTGGGAACGACTCATATGAGCCGTTCCCAGCCTTATTTGCAAGCGTTGACAATGATATACTTCGTTGTTATTATTACTTAATAAGAAGCATATTAGGAGGATCATTATGTACACAACAGCTGATTATTTTATTATTCTTAAGGGAAATGACGATCAAAATGAACAGGCAAAAGCTTTTTTAAAAGAAAAGCTTGGGGAACGTTATAATATTTGGACTAAAAATATGATTTGTGTTGAAGAAGACAATGTTTTTTGCTATTTAGACATTATTATTGCAGAAGTGGCAAAAGAAATATCTTCATTAATTCCAGATATTTCCTTTGGTATAAATGGAACTATTAATTCTGATGGGCATCGTATGGATTTCGATATTACATATTCAGAAAACAAATTGAAATTAAGCACTTCTCCGGAATATGAACTTTTTTGTGCAGATGACTTTCAGGATTATGAAGATTTTTGTGAACGTTATTGTGAAGAAGGTGAGGAACCGCCATTAACCGAAGATGTATTTGATGAGCTGGCAGAAGGATTTTGTGAGGATGAATATTATGTATTGGAAGATGGTACGATTGTCAAAGAAGATATTCCTAAAAGTGCTCCTGTAGAGATTTAACCGAATCAAGAAAATCCCCCACTTCAAGTACGTAGAGCACTAAATGGTGGGTAGGGGGAGTTTCTTGTGTCAGGTGGAGATTACAAGCTCCATCTGACAAACCGCAAAGTGGTTATTCGGTTATGAGCAAGTAGCGAATGCGGATTGCGAATATCCGTTTGACAGTTGGGTAGAATGGAGGTAGAGGGTATGGCAAAGTTAAGCGATTTAAAGAAGGTTGAGTTGCTGGAGGAAAAGGTACTGAGCAATGACTTGGACGGGGTAAGGATTGTGCTTACAGAGCAGAAACCGATTGAGTTTACGGCAAAGGCACTTGGGTTAGCATGTCGTTATTGTGGAGCAGAGATGGTAGAGGCTTTGATTGATGGCGGAGCAACGTTTTCGTTTACATTAACTCCTGTCTTAAAACGAAAATATGATTGTAAAATAGCCCTTAATAATTTTGATGATCTTCCGATTAATTTTGCTTGGTATTTGTTTCCTAAATATGAGGTGAAAGGATATTCTAATCATATTATAGATGATGCGGAACGTGTGAAAGTACTTCATATACTGCATGAAAAGAAGATGGGAGATTTTTCGGAGATCCTATATTACGCAATACTTTACAACGATGATGTGATATTCAAAGAATTGAAAAAACTTGGAGTAAATGAATTGTCCGAGTATAGAACGGATATTGTTGCAGGCAGGATATCTATGAATCGCTTGGACGCATTTGGCAGAAATGATAGAAGAAGATTTCAGAGTACTCTTCAAAATTATGATGATGAATCGTTGAAAGTAATGTTGACTAACTTTTTATCATGTATAAAAGTAGAAACTATAACACTTTTTCCATCCGATTTTTATACAACGGATTGGTCAGACGATAGTTTTGTTGGAAAGGAAAAGTTTATTTCAAAATTTTGTTCAGAAAAACTGTTTGATTTGTTTGTTACAAAGACAAACATGGTGGATAAAGTGAAAAAATGGGATTTAATGTTTGCGATTGTTGAGCAAAATAATCCATCTGCTATGCAGCATGCATTGAAGGAAAAATGGTTGAATAAGCCTAAGGATATAGATGAGCTCTTAAAGCATATACAGGAGCAAGAAAACAGAAAGCCGGAACTCATTGGATATGTTCTTGAGCAACAGCATCAGAAGGCTGGATTGGATAAAAAGAAAAAAGCACCAAAGGAAACACTTTCATTGGATAGTAAACCTTTGTCCGCTGCTGAACTGAAGAAAATATGGGGAACAAAAAAACTAGATGATGGCACATTGATCATTATTTCGTATAAGGGGGAAGATAAGGATGTTGTTATTCCGGCAAAGGTTGGCAAGGCGATAGTATCTGCAATTCATTCAGATACGTTTAATCCAAATGCTCCAAGACTTAACGAGATGCAGCAGAAAATTCGTAACGAAATATCTTCGGTCGTTTTTCCAGGTACCATTCGTGAAATTCCAAAGAATATGTTCCAAGAGGCATATGTTCCCAAAGGTCGACCTTCATTAAAGAGGGTCGTACTTAGCGAAGGAATCGCGAAAATTTGTGATAAGGCATTTTATGGTTGTAATGGAATTGAAGAAATTATGATTCCGGATAGTGTTCAGGAAATCGGGGAGTATGCATTTTGGGGATGTAGAAGCCTAAAGAGTGTTAAAATTCCGGAACATATCACGATCCTGCCCAAAGGAATCTTTTGCGAAACGGGAATTGAGACTTTTGAGGTGGAAGATAGGTTTACCGTAATCGGTGAAAGCATATTCAGTGGGTGTAAGAAACTGAAATCCGTAAAACTACCTGATTCTATGACGGAAATTCCAGAAGAAATGTTTAAGTTTTGTGAATCTTTGGAAATGTTTACATTTCCTGCTGATGCAACATCCATTGGAGAATTTGCATTTTTTGGCTGTGGCTTAAAGGAGTGCACAATTCCTGAAGGGGTTACAGTAATAGAAAAAGGAGCATTTAAGAATTGTAAAGCCTTAAAGACTGTGACGGTACCAAAGAGTGTAACGATAGGTGAGAGTGCGTTTGCAGGATGCAATGGACTAGCAGATGACATGGGAAAAATAGTGGTTGAAGGTACACTTTATGGGGTGTTAAATCCGAATGGAAGCTGGTGTCTGCCAGCAGAAGTAGAAATCAAGCCGCTAATTTTAGGACAAGACATCAAAGAAATTTCTGTTTCCATTGATTGTCTTCCGGAAATTATTTGTAGAGAATACTTGGGTGAGAGCGATGTAATAGATGTTGAATCGCTTTCTGTTGGTGATGAGATTGCATTTGGCAGATTTCCAATGGATGACGATTATGTTTTGCAGCCACTTAAATGGAGAGTGTTGTCGAAGGAAAATGAAATGGCATTGCTGATAACCGTAAATGATATTATCAGTCTTGGTGATCATGTGAAGCAAAAAGGTGTGTGGGCGGATAGTCATGTTAGAAAAATGCTGAATGATGGCTTTTTAAATGTAGCGTTCACAGAGGTGGAAAGGGCACAGATTTCAAAAATTACCCTTCATACACCAAAGAATAAGGAGTATGGAACAGATGGCGGACCTGACACAGAGGATCAGGTGTTTCTTCTTAGCGTAGATGAAGTGGAAAAATATATGCCTGCAGACGAAAGCAGAAAGTCTGAGCCAACGGAATATGCACATAAACAGCGTCCTACAAAACGAGATAGTGGTTTTTGGCAATTACGTACTCCGGGAAAGGATAATTGGGGATCGGTAGCTATTTCGGATTATTTTGGTACTTATGCAGCCATGACTGGAAATCATGTTGGATTTAGTTATGTAAGGCCTGCTATTTGGGTAAAGAATATATAATATTCCTTATATAATGGAAAACCGGGTAATCGCCAATCGTAATTACCTGGTTTTCCATTATAAGTATATCTATTTTGATAAATTTTCTTTCATAAATCTTTTTAGATAAGATCTGGCATAAGATTTGAATTTTTTCAAATCATGGTTATACAGACAGGTATATTTCATAATACTCAGACCGCCATCTTCAAGAAACATTTCTAAGAAAAGTGGAGAGAGAGTAGTTTTGTTAAAAGCAGAAGGTTTGTTATTTTTATGTATGCCTTTTGGCGAAAACATGATAGAATTTTCACATGCTATTGCTAAATCCTCATCCGAATATTTGGAAAATAATTCTTCCAGAATTGCCAATTCATCCGGACATTTATCAACGGTGAGGAAAGGACTTTCGAATTCTTCAGTTACGGATTCGGATTCTAATTCTGTTTCTAGTACGGATGGCATGCTGAAGTTAACAATCATACGTTCTTGGTCGAAATCCCATTCAAACTCTTCTTCGTATTCTTTATCTAATACATAGATTTCATGTTCTGGTAAATAATTGTATTTGGAACGATCGATTTCATCGAGCTCATCAATAAAATCTTCTTGAACATATGGATATAAATTATAGTATCTCAGACATTCACCACAGTTATAGTGGAAATGTTCAATCCATTCAGGCTCGCTTATATCAAAACCAACTACTTCGATTTCAAGGGATAAGAGTTTGGATTTTTCGCATAGGGTTTTTGACTGAAAAGAACCATCGTCTTTATCATAGATCATACTGTTGGTAACATTCCAACGGCATTCACCTTCCAAGCACAAAAGATAGTGTTCTTCTGAACCGCTTTCTTGTTTGACAAAGGTATCATAACAATGCCGGAATCCGTTTTCCAAAAATTCATAACAATTTGCTTTTGTGCCGGATACACGCATATAAAAACTACATATATTAGCCATATTTTTCCTCCTGATTTTTAAGTTTCTATAAATTTTTGCAAAGCCGTTTATTTTTATTAAATAGTATCATATTTTTTCATATAACTATAAATGAGTAAATATAAAAAATTGCACAAAACTACTGTTCAGTTGTTA
>CAYVGA010000012.1:0-30858 GCA_964449855.1 uncultured Lachnobacterium sp. | reverse complement strand
ATTATCTATGTTTTGATTATCTATGTCAACAGATAATTGCTTTATATTGCGGAAATACGGACGATTTTCCTCAGAATCCTCAACATATGGTGCTACGGTCATTAAGCCTTTGATGTGTACATGTGGTAATGCTGCTACTTGGCGAACTAACTCAATTACCTCATCTCTTGTAACACCAAACTTGGTTTCTTCGTTTGCAATATTTACTTCAATAAGAACATTCATAATACAATCATGCTTTGCTGCCTGTTTTTCAATTTCACATGCTAACTTATAACTGTCTACAGAATGAATTAATGTTGCTTTTCCAATTAGATATTTTACTTTATTCGTCTGTAAATGACCAATCATATGCCATTGTATATCTTTTTCCATTACTTCGTATTTCTCGCAAAGTTCTTGTACTTTGTTTTCTCCAAAGTGTCGGCAACCTGTCTCATATGCTTCTTCTAATAAAGAAACTGGCTTTGTTTTGCTAACTGCAATTAAGGTTACTTCTTCTGGATTACGTCCACATTTATCACATGCAGCTTTTATATTTGCTTTTACATTATTTATATTTTCTAAAATCACGATAATACCTCTTTACTTTGATGTTAATTGGTTTTCTTTTACTTTGCTTGCATCTAATGCAATATGGTCATATAGAGAAATACCATAAGCTGTTTTAGTTTCTACGATGGCATATGCCTCATTTTCATAGATAATATTAATTTGCTTAAAGACAGCATATCCTTTATTGATATTGTATACACCAATAAGGGAATCTTTATCTGTACCTATTACATATGTCGCAGAAGAATCAGACATCAATACAACATCATTTTCCGATACATCCTCATTATCTACGTAATAATACTCTTCTGTTTCATAATATAAGGTCGGATTAATAAGTGTCATGGTTTCCACACCATCTACAGTTTGTTTTAGTAATAGGCCTGGGTTGCTGGAATCTCCACCTACAGTAAAGAATTTCTTTGGAATAGTAAAAAATTCTTTTGTAGTGATGGCAGATTGTGGAATTTTTAAACCAATTTCATCACCCATGACTAATTCAATATCGATAAATCGATCGTTAATATATCGAACCATTCCTTTATTAAACGATAAATTTAAATAATAATGATCCTCATTTTTGATTAAACTACATGCAGTGTCTAATTCAAAATCATCTTTACAAAAACGTACACGTACAGCAGATTTTTCATTAAGCTCTTTTGCTAATGTTTCATCAATAGGAACGATGATATTCCAAAATTCACTGTTGACGCGTTTGTATACGGGATCTCCAGATTTTACTTCTTCATTTGCAAATAGATGCTGTTCTTTATAGTTATTGTAATTAATATTAGAAGAAATAATATCCTCAATCGAATAACTTTCAAATCCATCTACTTCATATACAATTACTCCATCTTCAGGAGATGTCATTTGATAAAAGGTTTTATTACCTTCTGCGGATGCGACCTGTGAAGATAAAGAAGCTAATGCATTCAGATTAATATCCTGTGCGATTTCGGTATTTAAATTATTAAAAAAGGTATAACATTCCGAAAACTGATTTGGATCATAATCCGTAATAAATGTACTAATCTCTGTGGAAATAGAGTTAAGTGTATTGGGAGATAAAGCACCGGACTCTGAACCAGAAGAAGCAATTTTTTTTGCGATACTTCCTTGTGTGTCAATGGAATATACTACATCAGTTACAGATACTTTGGATGCATTTTTAACATAATAATTAATAAATCCATCACGTGATGCATATTCCACAGTCTCATCACGGATGATGATTCCCTGGTATATATAGTTCGATGCAATTGTACCTTGTTGTACTTGATATTCAGCTATATGTGTTTTTGTAAAATAAGAAAAAATATTGAACAAAACATACATGATAATAATACAGAAAATTACAACACCAATATTAAAATTGCCAATAGTTCTTATTCTTACAATCTCTTTCTTTTTTGACAAAATAATTCACCTCAAAAATTTCATACTTGTACTATTTTACCATTATTTTTTTTCAAATACAACTATATTACATATGCATAAAATCCTTTCTTTCGACGCATACTATGAAAAAATTTAGGAGGAAAAATTCATGAAATGGCTTGATAATACTCTTTTAACCTTAGCTATCATCGGATGTGTAAACTGGGGACTTATTGGATTCTTTCGTTTTGACTTAGTATCCTTTATTTTTGGTGATATGACTTGGATTTCACGTATTGTATATGCTTTAGTTGGTCTCAGCGGTGTATATATGCTGACATTCTACGGAAGAATTCGTTCAAATATGATTGATTAAATTGTGCATAAAAAAGCCCCGGTACAATAACCGGGGCTATATGTATTCTAATTATAAAGAGATAGCAATTTTTGCCTGAGCACATGCTGGAAGGTCTTCTTCGTTTTTAGATACACTTAAGATGAATTTTACTTTGAATTTTTCACTGATAACATCTAATTTTTCAATTGCTTTTGTAATTTCTTCATCAGTATTAACATCTGCAATTGTAAGGAAGCTATCAAGATACATTTCTTCAAGATCGTTATCCTGAGAGATAATTCCGCAGATAAATCCTACAAATTCATCACAGTTAGAAACTGGATAATCCATAACATTAATAAGACGAACTTTATTGTTCAATTCATACATATGTTTCTGGCTCTTATCTAAATAAACAACATTACCATTTGCTGTCTGAACTGCTACGTTTACCTTTCCTAAAAGTTCTTTGGTTTTCCCTTTACCTTTTTCACCACAAATGATTTCGATCATGGCAAGTCCTCCTGATACATTAAATATATATTTGTAAAAATATCTAAAAAATTTTTACTGATTAATCTAATTATAGAACATTTGCACATAAAATACAATCATTAATTCGCAAACTTAGATAAAATTTCGTTCATTAATAAATATAAATTATGTGTACCATCTGCCTTGAAAACAATACTTATGATATCTTCACCGGCAGGATTTTTACTGTACAAAACCAGACAATATCCGGCATCATAAGTCGTTCCGGTTTTTCCGCCGATGATCTCAAAACCTTCCGGTGTATCTACATTACCGGTTTCGTAACGGCTGTGGCTGTAGAATGTCTTTTCTACTGTAGAGCCAGTTGCATTGGTATATACCATATTATGCGAACCGGTATTTATGATTTCTACAAATGTTTCATTTTTAATTGCTTCATTAAAAATCAAATACATATCATATACCGAAGTATAATGCTCTTTGTCCGGCAAACCACTTGGATTTTTAAATTGACTATTCGTAGCACCAAGTTTGTGTGCTTCTTTTGTCATAACCTCAGCAAAAGCTTCTACACTGCCGGAATGATATTCTGCCAAAGCCTCCGCAGCATCATTTCCACTATGAAGCATTAAACCGTATAACAAATCTTTTACGGTAACATTATCGCCTTCTTTAAATCCACATGTCTGAGAATCTTCTGCCTGATCTACAGCAGATGCACTAATTGTAACAACATCTGTGAGTTTACAATCTTTCAAAATCACATAGGCCGTTAAAATTTTGGTCGTACTGGCAGGATACAGTTTTTTAAAAACATCCTGATTATATAATACTTCACCTGTAGATACATTAAATACACCAGCCCCCTGTGCTACTTCTGCATATGTATCCTCTGTGCCAAAATTAATTGCATTGGTTACACAAAGTTCTTCTGCAAAATAGCCTGTGCCTACAGAGAGTTCCTGATTCGTAAAAGACTGATTATAAGAATATGCATCATATGCATTAGATAAAGTCTGCTCATTCCTACATCCTGTGACAAGTCCTGCTACAATGCATAAACCGCATAATAAATATTTATTTGTACATTTCACGCCACTCTAAATCTCCTCTGTCTAATGATTTAATCAGTAACTCAGCAGTTGCAAGATTCGTTGCCAAAGGTATATTATGTTCGTCACATAACTTCACAATACTATTGACATCTGGTTCGTGTGACTTTGGTTTTAATGGATCTCTTAAGAAAATCACTAAGTCAATTTCATTGTGCTCAATTTGTGCACCAAGCTGCTGTGAACCTCCTAAATGTCCAGCCAGGTATTTGTGAACGCTTAAATTTGCAACCTCTTCAATTAATCTGCCTGTTGTACCGGTTGCATACAGCTCATTCTTAGATAAAATTCCTCTGTAAGCGATACAAAAATTCTGCATTAATTTTTTCTTTGAATCATGTGCAACAAGTCCAATGTTCATTTGAGTTAACCTCCTTAATATTTTTTCAGTTGTAATCCTACGTTTATAACAAATCCCATACCTATATAAATAGCAATAACAGATGAAAGACCATAGCTTACAAATGGCAATGGTACACCTGTATTGGGGAACACTCCTGTATTAACAGCAATATTTACAAAACTCTGAAAACCAATCCAGGTTGCCATACCACAGCAGATTAATTTTCCTTGTAAATCTTTTGCCTTACTACCAATTATAATACATTCTACAACAGTTAAAAACAATAACAATAATATTATAAAGCATCCAACAAAACCTAATTCTTCACCAATTACCGCAAAAATAAAATCTGTCTGCGGCTCTAAAATATAATTTGTATTTAACATAGACGTAGCTTCAGAGTTGTTTAATCCTTTGCCCCATAACTGTCCGGAACCGATGGCCATGATTGAATTTTGCTGCTGTAATGCTTTACTGGCCCACCTCGAATCTTTCGGATACAGCCAAGCCATAACACGTTCTAACTGGTATGGAACATCTGCAGTTGTAGACTTTGCAAGCTGTACAATGTATGTAAAAAATACAATAAATACAGGAATTGCAATGGCTAGAACCGTTACTATTATTTTATAACTTAATCCCGCAATAAACAAGAGTGCAATGAAAATTACTGCGGTACAAATCGTTGTAGAAAGGTCAGGCTGCTTTAAAATGAAAACCAGTGGTATGCCAGCCATAACAAACGCAACGGAAAGTATGCGAAACGTATTTAGATTCTCTGCAAACTTCGCAAAATAATATGCAAAAAATGCAATTAATGCTAGTTTCGCAAATTCAGAGGGCTGAATGGTAATAGCCGAATCATCACTGCCAAGCGCCAGCCAGCGTTGTGCCCCGTTTACGTTTTTTCCCCATAGCTCTACCATAATCAAAAGAACTATCATGGCAGCGTAATAAAACCAATGGAATTTCATTAAAAATGAATAATCAATCAAGGCAACCGCACTCATAAGACACAGCCCCAAAACAAATCCTATAATCTGCTTTGGCTGCAAATCCGGTCTGGCACTGCCAATTACAAAAATACCAATAACGGTTAACGCACAAATATATAAAATTAATTGAAAACGAAAATTCTTTAGTTTGTACTGTTTAAACATTTTAAACTCTTTTCTTGTTTTGTTTTAATGTAATCTTAACCTCAAACATGTCTGCAGCAACATCAAAATAACGACTGACCAAGGCCGAAATTTCTTTTTTTAGTCTGGAAATATCGCTGGCCGAATATTCCAAAGCATCTGACTCCATCATTAATTTCAAACGTTCTTTTGCAATGGATGATGAATTCTCTTTATGAAACAATTTATGAAATATCATAGATAAACTCCTCTTCTTCTAATTTCAGATTTGTTATCATTTGTGCAGATACACACATAAATTCTCTAGTTGCTTTGGAACGCATAGTAATCACAGGTACGCCTTTATTCTGGCTGATAAATACCTTATTATCATGCGGTATAGTACCAAGAACCGGTATGTCAAAAAGCTCTGCAATATCTTTTTGAGACAGCATACACTTCTTTCTTACCAATTTTTCATCATACTCATTAATAATCAACTCCACCTTTGGAATTTTTGTACCATTTAAAAGCTGTAATACACGACTGGCATCTTTTACAGCAGAAATATGTGGAGTTGTTAAAAGCACTGCCCGGTCTGCAGCCGATATTGCAAAACGAAATCCCTGATCAATTCCGGCCGGGCAGTCAATCAGACAATAATCAAATTCCGATTTTAGATGATTGATTAGAATTTCAAATGCTCTTTCATACTTATCCAAATCCAGTACCTTTAAAGAAGCAGGAATCATATACAGATTTGGAAAACGCTTATCGCGTATCAAGGCCTGATTCAGCCTGCACCGATTTTCTAAGAGGTCCAACAGATTGTAATTAATCTTGTCTTCTAACCCCATAACAACATCTAAATTACGAAGTCCCATGTCTGTATCTAACATAACGACTTTTTTATCTAACTGTGAAAGTCCTACGCCAATGTTAGCAATTGTTGTTGTCTTGCCAACACCGCCTTTTCCTGAAGTGAACACAATGGTCTCACCCATGAAAACAACCTCCTGTTAGTCTGTAATTGTATTGCTTAAGGAACTGTTTGCTCCTTCTGCTTTTAATGCTAAAATCTCATCCAGCGTCTGTTTACCAAAATAAACGGATAAAATATTTTTAGAAACAGCTGCAGCATTACCGGAAGTATATCCATAAGCAATACGGGTTGCTATGGATATTTCCGGACTTTCGTATGGTGCATATCCAACAAATAACGCATGGTTTGGCCGCGTTTTTACCTGCTGTGCAGTACCTGTTTTGCCGGCAACCGTGATTTCAAAATTTGCAAATCGTTCCATATTCTGACATACCAGATTCATACCGTATCGAATTGTATTCCATTGTTCTGCAGAAAGCGTGGAGGAAACATCTTCATAAGTTGGTTCATAATTTACCAATACATTCCCATCACAATCTACAATTTTATTCATCAACTGATAATCATATAATTTTCCGGTAGAAATAGCTGTAACATAACGTGACAATGCTGCCGTTGTAATATTGTTATTACTCTGTCCAATAGCAGCCATTACCGGGTATTCTGTTGCAACAGAAGACTCAGATTCCGCGATCTCCAAACCTGTTCTTTCATCCAAACCAAAAATAGAAGCATATTTTTGGATGTATTCAATACCATTTGCGTCATTATAAGTACCCGTATCCTTGGTACTCAGATTAAAACCTGTGGTATAAAAATAGATATTACAAGAATCTCGAATTGCCTCTGCAAGGTTGTCCAATCCATGTGTACCACGTGGCCAGATATGACACTCCGGTCGGTTATTAACTTCTGTAAAGACACCGTTACACAAAATCTCAGTGAAAGATGTAATTACATTTTCAGCAAGCCCTGCTGTAGCCGTTAACATTTTAAATGTAGAACCGGGTGCAGTCTTTTCCTGTGTCGCATAATTCCACTGTGGATTGGAATTATCTTCATTTAAAAGTGCATAGTATTCTGCATCTACACCATTTGCCAAACGATTGTTATCATATCCCGGATAGCTTACCAAGGCCTTGATTTCACCTGTATTTACATCCGTAATAATACAAGAACCTGTACATGGGTCAAGAGCAAGCTGCGCAGGCGTAATTTCAATATTATTGATTTTTTCCAAAAGAAAACTACTTGGTGAAATTCGTCCATCGGCAATACGTGCATAGGTATCGTCATCATAGTCCAAAGCTCCCTGTTCAAACAAAATCAAACAAATCTGTTTTCCGGTGATTTCATTTCTTGGGACCATGTATTTATAAACATATTTTGCAAAAGCTTTATCAACCTTTGCTTCTTCTAAAACATAATTACAAAGTGCATTATAAATTTCTGTAGTATCCGCATATTTAGAATCTACATCCAAAGCTGCAATATCAATCCACTGACTGGAAATACAATGCAGCAGATATTCTTTTGGACTTAAATCACCATCACGCCATTTTCCATACATAGCATCCGATGTATTGATTTTAGAAGTTAACAAAATACCATCTTTCTTCAATAAATCCATTACATAGGTAACATAATCCAAAAGTTCATCCGACATCTGATTGTTTGTCTGCGGAGTTGATGCATAAAATTGATTATTCAGTAATTGAACTGCTTCTTCTAACTGCACCACAAAACTCTCATATACCTGTTTTTCCGTTGCAGTGGCATCCTCATCATCAAACTGTCTTATATCAATAACATTATTATCAATTAATGCAAAATACACATCCGTCATTGAGATATTCCCACTACGAATATTCGAATATACAATTCCTGCAATCTCCTGTTGTAACAAAAGATAGGTAGACTTCTGCAAATCAGCATCAATCGAAAGATATAAATCACATCCGGCAACAGGTTCCGTACTGCTTACGACCTCCTGAATACGTCCTAAAGTATCCAGATACACCACCTGTTCCCCATTCGTACCACGAAGAAAACTTTCGTAATATTGTTCCAAACCGGATTTACCAATCGTATCATCCGTAGTATAGCTTTTATCATTTGCATACAATTCTGCATACTCTGTATCTGAAATTTTACCTGTATATCCAATTAATGATGCAAAGTACACACTGTCATTGTATTTTCGAATCATATCTTCTTCAATGGCAATGCCCTCATACTCATTGATATGCTCATTCACATATGCAACTGTTCGATCGGATACATCCTGTGCGATAACAATCGGTTTATATCGAGAATACGTCGTAGAATTCATTGCATAACGAATTACTACAAGTTCATATGCCAACTTCTCGTCAATTGGTTCTTCAAACGAATCATCAATATAAAATACATCTTTCAAGTACTGCATTACCTGTTCAGCACTGGCTGTTGCAGGGTTAAATCCATACTTTTCATTATAACTTAACTGTGAATAAGAACTTTTTCCAAACGCATCTGCTAAAAATCGTTTGAGCCGGTTTCCACTCACATTAAATTCATAAACACCATCTTCATAAGTGATTTTAAATTCGTTATAAAGTGTTTCTTCATTTTTATGTAGCATCTGAATAATTTCAGCTAACTGTGGATTCAGTATTTGGCTTTTTACACGCTCATTTCGGAAAGAACCACTGTCCGAAATGGTAACCGAATATGCCAATTCATTATAAGCTAATAAATTTCCATTGCAATCGTAAATATTCCCTCTAGTCGCTTCCTTTGTCAGCGTTTTTTCAATACGCATAACAAAATCTTCCTGATAGGTTTGTCCATTCACAATCTGCAAGGAATAGATACGTACCAAAATAATGGAAAAAAGGAGAAACATTACGGTTGCAAGAACATATAATCTTGATTGAAAAAATCGTTGTAAAATCTCTTTTAAATCATAAATCAAATTTTATTGCTCTCCTTTTCTCATAATTTTCTAATTTCTGATTAATCTTTAAAAGAATGAGGTATAAAAACAGGGTAACGACCATCGTATATACCCATTCCGGAATAATCACATTTAATAAATAAAAAACAAAATCATGTCTGTTTCTGGTAAGGAATAATACCATATAAATAACCAAATTGGAAAGGATATCACTGGCAGAGACCAAAATCAAAGGCTGTCTGATATCTTCCGGATAAAAACGTTTACGGAAAAATCCATTGATATATCCAACATACATATACAATAAAGCATATATTCCCAGATAAAAACCGCAAAAAATGTCAACAAGGAGTCCACAAATAAAACCAACAAACATTCCCTCTTTTCTTCCACGCATCAGCCCGAACGATGATACAATAATAATCATAAGATTTGGGGCAATATTCGCAAAGGAAAGCGTTTGAAATGTAGTAGTCTGTAATACAAAGCATATGGAAATAATCAAAAATAATACAATCTTCCTTGCCATCTCTTACTCCTCTGAACTTTCCGGCTCACTTTCTATTTCTTTCAATTTCGTAATAACCAACACTTCTTCTAAATGTTCAAAATCAACAACCGGCGTAATCGTACCAACTTTTGTCAGATTATTTGCTCCATCTTCAATGGTGGTTATATAACCGATCAGAATTCCCTGCTGGTATTGATCTGATACATAAGAAGTTACAACAGGGTCTCCTACTTTGATTTCATTATCCGGATCACGAAGACCTGAAAAAGAAATCGTCATGGTTTTATTCATGTTTTTCAAGTCGCCCGTAACAATAAAATTGTCTCCGGTACTCGGCATCATGGCACTCACATTGCTAGAATCATCAATGATACTTCGAACCTTTGCATAATTCGGTCCGACATCTGTAATGATACCTACAAGTCCGCTGCCTGCTAAAACATTCATGCCAGGCTCTAATCCATGTTTAGAGCCACGGTTAATGGTAAACGAAGAAAACCAATTTCCACTGTCTTTGGCGATAACGCTTGCAGCGACTTTTTCATAGGCTGGATATTTTTCATCCAAAGCTAATAATTCTCGAAGGTTTTCCAAGTCATAACTATCCATTTTTGCATGGGTCAATTCCATAGTCAATGCATCGACCTGTGCCTGTAATCGTTCATTCTCGTCTAACACATCAGCAAGTGTACGGAAATCATTGGCCGTATCAAAAATCCATTCGCCGGTATGGTTAATTCCTTGCTGCATTGGAATAAAAATATATCCGGCAATGGCGTTTAGCGGACCACCGTTGAGATTCAGGACCAGACTTGCAAAAATAGTTGCAATACAAACACCGGTCAGGATCCATAATGTATGTTTCGTATGCAGTTGTTTTTTCTTGCCTTTCAGAACTTTTCTCATAAATCCTCGTTTTACTATTTTTTCATTGTAAATGGTAATTTTCTATATTTGGAATCGGATACAATTTTCACCAGACCGCGTACGGCACTTTCTTCCGGAGCCTCTGTTGTATTCACTTTAATATTAGTAATACCTTCAAATAATCTGTCCAAATTATGTATCATGGAACCACCGCCTGTAATATAAATACCTGCATAAATAATATCTTTTGCAAGTTCCGGTGGAGTTCTCTCCAAAATCAGTTTAATGGATGTACAGATGGATTCTAAGGTCTTTTTCATTGCTTCATAGGCATCTGCGGCTGTTACTTCCATTTCAATTGGAAGACCACTTACCAAATCACGGCCAACAATCTTCATGGTTTCGGTACGTCCCGGAAGCCCCGAACCTATTGTCTCTTTGATAGCTTTTGCAGTTTTCTGTCCGATTACTAAATTATATTCATTTCGAATATAACTAATGATATTTTCATCCAAACGATTACCACCAAAATGCAGTAATTCACTAAGAACAAGACCTCCAAGTGAAATAACCGAAATCTCAGTAGTATCTGCACCTAAATCTACGAGCATTACACCAGTTGGCTGATTTACGTCTAAACCTAAGCCTACAGCATCTGCAATTGGTTTTTCACATAATAAAATACTCTTTGGACGTGTTTTATTTTTATAGAACATATCATAGAATGCTCTCTTTTCTACATCGGTAATATCTGTTGGCACAGCTACAATAAATTCTGAACCACGCAGTTTACTTTTCATTTTTTCTTCTAAGAAAGTAATAATCATTGTCTGCAGAAAATTATAGTCTGCAATTACACCACTTACTATCGGGAAAATAACCTGAATAGATTCCGGTGCTTTCTCATGCATTGCGTAAGCGTCATCCCCGTATGCATAAATCTGGTTTTTATTTATAATGGCAACGGTTGTTTTTTCTTTCATAATTTTTCCGGTAGCTTTATTAAATACTTTAAAGTTACAGGTTCCAAGATCAATTCCATAAATATTGTCGTTCATTGTAGCTCTCCCCTTTTCTCGCGTTATATTAGATTAATAAATAATTACAATAATTTTCCATTTTCTTTAAAGCTGTAATAGGTATTATCTCCTATGATAATATGATCTGCCAGCTGCAATTCCAAGAGCTGTGCCCCTTTGCTGATACGATAGGTAATCTGTAAATCTTCTTCGCTTGGATACGGGTCTCCACTTGGATGATTGTGAAGCACCACAAGCAATACGGCCTCGAAATCAAAGGCATGCCGAAAAATATCCCTCGGTGATACATAGGCATAATTGACGCTGCCCTTAGAAATGGTCACATCCCCTAAAAAATTACATTTAGAATCGAAAAAGGCACAGACTAAAAGTTCTTCTTTCGCATGTCGAAGCTGCTCCATGTAATATTCTGCAATGGTAGATGGTGTATCCATTTGCAAATTATAACCGCTATTGGTTTTTGCAATTCGTTTGGATAATTCTGCAACTGCTTTTAACTGTATTGCCTTGACCTGTCCAATTCCCGGAACATGCAAAAGGTCGTGATAAGATAAATCATATAGATTCAGCAAATTATTATGATTTCCCTGCAAAATCATTCTGGCAATATCTACAGAAGTCTCATTTCTGGTTCCTGATTTTATAATAATTGCCAAAAGTTCTGCATCTGATAAACTCTCCACACCCTGCGATAGGAATTTTTCATAAGGTCTTTCCGATTCGGGTAAATTTTTCATTGTAAAATGTTTTGACATAGGTTCCTTTCTGCCCTCCAACCAAATGCACGTCAAAACAAATTTTAGAATCATTTAATTATAACATAAATAACTATAACTCTACAAGATTACGCTCATAAAGTTTTTCTAAACTCATTAAAATACCAAGTTTTGCATGATACCATGTCAGACCGCCCTGGAAATATACTGCATATGGTTCTTTGACCGGACCATCTGCGGATAATTCGATGGAAGACCCCTGTACAAATGCACCTGCAGCCATAATGACATCACTATCATATCCCGGCATTGCCCAAGGTTCCGGTGTTACATAACTGTCTACCGGTGCAGCAGCCTGAATTCCTTCACAGAATGCAATCATAGCATCTTTATTTCCAAATTCCACTGCCTGAATAATGTCATGGCGGGATTCGGTACTGTTTGGAACCACCTTAAATCCTAATTTTTCGTAAATATTCGCTGCGAATATTGCACCTTTTAAAGCACCTGCGGTTACGGTTGGTGAAAGGAAAAACCCCTGATAAAAGGATTGGATAACGCCCAAAGAAGCACCTACTTCTTTTCCTAATCCCGGTGATGTCAGACGGTAAGCAGCATTTTCGATACATTCTTTTTTGCCGCAGATATAACCGCCGATTGGTGCAAGTCCGCCGCCCGGATTTTTGATAAGAGAGCCAACAATCATGTCTGCTCCAACTTCCAATGGCTCTTTTTCTTCTGTGAATTCACCGTAACAGTTGTCTACCATACAGATAACATCCGGTTTGATATTTTTAATAAACGCAATCAGCTCTCCAATACGGTCAACCGAAAGAGTTGGACGTGTGGCATAACCTTTGGAACGCTGAATGGTAACTAATTTTGTTTTTTCATTAATAGCATCTTTTATACCGTCCCAATCGAAGCCGCCATCCGGAAGTAAATCTACCTGTGCATAGGTGATGCCGTATTCCGCTAAAGAACCTTTGGATGGACGGATACCAATTACTTCTTCCAATGTATCATATGGTTTTCCTACAGGCGAAAGCAGTTCGTCTCCCGGACGAAGATTGGACATTAAAGCCAATGCTAATGCATGGGTTCCGCAGGTAATCTGTGGACGCACCAGTGCGTCTTCTCCTTTGAATGTATCTGCATAAACCTGCTCTAGGGTATCGCGTCCCATATCGTTGTATCCATATCCGGAGGACTGGTTAAAACATTCTGCACTTACGCGATTTTTCTGCATTGCTGCAAGTACTTTTAATTGATTGAATTCTGCAATTGTATCAATTACTTCAAATCTAGGTTTTAATTCTGCTTCAATTTTATCTCCAAATGCAATCACTGCATCGGACAACCCTAATTTCTTGTATTGTTCTGTTAAATACTGATTCATGACTGCTCCTCTTATTGTATTAAAATTTGTTTTGTATCTAAAATGCTGCACATTTCTTCGAGTACAGCGTTTTCATCATAGTTGTATTTGGACTTGTCCATCCAAATGACTTCTTTTTCACGACGAAACCAGGTCAACTGACGTTTTGCAAAATGTCTGGTTTCTCGTTTTAAAATATAAACAGCTTCTTCTAACGTACATTTTCCATCGAGATAATCCAGAATTTCTTTATAGCCAAGACCCTGCATGGAAACCATATCCCTATGATATCCCATATCCTTTAATTTTTTCACTTCTTCCAATAAACCATTCTCCAGCATAATATCTACGCGCATATCAATACGTTTATATAGATTCTCACGCTCATCCGTCAACACAAAATACGCAAAATTGTACGGAGATTCTTTCTGCTGCTCCGCTTCGTTGTGTTCCGAGATTGGTTTTCCTGTTAATTCATAAAATTCCAAAGCACGAATGACTCGTTTTACATTATTTGCATGTATCTTTTCTGCGGAAACCGGATCGATTTCCTTTAAACGGTTATGTAAAACTTCATTTCCCTGTTCTTTTGCAATTTGTTCAAGTTCTGCTCGATAAGTCTCATTTGTATCCTGATTCTCAAAATCAATATCATACAAAAGTGCCTGTATATAAAAACCTGTGCCTCCTGCAACAATTGGAATCCGGCCATTGGCATAGATTTCCTCTAAAGCCTTTTTTGCTTTTTGCTGAAAAATAACAATATTGAATTCATCTTCCGGCATAAGTTCGTCAATCAAATAGTGTTTTACGCCGTCCATTTCTTCCGGCATAATTTTAGCAGAACCGATGTCCATATATTTGTACACCTGCATGGAATCTGCTGAGATAATTGCACCTCCAATGCGTTTTGCAAGTGCAATGGAAAGTGCTGTTTTTCCTACGGCTGTCGGCCCGGATAATATAATTAATGGCTTTTTCGTCATTGGAATGTCCTCTTATATAATTCGTTTGAATTTCTTTTCAATTTCATATTTGGTCATAGAAATAATGGTTGGTCTGCCATGCGGACAGTTATATGGATTATCCAAAGTCAGCAGTTCTTCTATTAAGGCATCAAATTCCGAAACACTAAGTGCCTGATTCCCTTTTACTGCCGCTTTGCAGGACATGGAAGCAACTTTTTCCAAGATTAATTCCGGTGTTTCACGCCCGGATAAATTTGAAAAGTCGTCCAACATTTCTATGAATAAATCTTTCATATCTACATGAAACAAATTCGCTGGAATTGCACTAATCATGTATTCTTTTCCGCCAAAACTTTCTACTTCATATCCCATGGTTTCAATCTGGGATTTGTATTTTTCCAGCATCAAAATTTCATTCGCATCCAGACTCAGAATGATTGGCGGACTGATATTCTGAGAGGTAAATTCCTTTTCTTTTAAAGTCTTCATTGTGCGCTCATAAAGTACTTTTTCATGGGCAGCATGCTGGTCTACAATAAATAATTTATCTTCAAACTCAACCAACCAGTAGGTCTTAAATAACTGACCAATAATACGGTGTTTCTTTCTGGCATCTTTGGTCAAAAATTCACTGCTGATGGATTCTAAGGTAATGTTTTCGTATGTTATGGAATCTAAAAACTTAGCTTTCTCTGCATCTCTTATATTAAGTGCAGCAGTTTCCTGCTCTTTCTTCTCCTGTGTAATAGAAATTACTGCATCGTCATCTTTCATCAAGCGTTTCATAATATCCGTATGATAGGAAGGTGTTTCACTGATTTTCGTTTGTACATCCCTCGCTTGTGCAGGATAACGCACTTCATACGGACTGTCTTTTTTCACACTCTCTCGAATCTGATTCAGTCTTCGTCCCTCGAATGGTTCCGGAATGGATTCTTTGTATTCTCTGACACGCGGTGTCTTTTTTTCTTCCGCTATAGGAACTTCCGGGATCATTTCCTTGTGAGAAAGGATTTCATGTAAACCATCACACAAATAACGATACACTTCCTGATTGTTGTCAAAACGCAGCTCCATTTTGGTCGGATGTACATTTACATCCAAACTTTCGCCTTGAAATGTAAAATACAATACACAAAACGGATATTGGTGCTGCATCAGAAAACTTTTATAAGCTTCTTCAATCGCTTTGGATAAGAGCTGGCTCTTAATGTATCTGCCATTGATAAAATAAATTTCAAAATTTCGATTTCCGCGTGTAATCACCGGTTTACCAATGTATCCTGTGACAGAAAATAATTCATTTTTCAATTCTACAGGCAATACCGCTGCAGAAATTTCCCTGCCAAAGACATGATAAATCAAGTCCTGAATATTTCCATTTCCCGAAGTATGCAGCTTGGTCTGATTATTCTGTATAAACTTAAAAGAAATATCCGGATGTGACAATGCCAGTTTTTCTACCATATCTGCAATATAAGAGCCTTCGGTCTGTGCCGATTTTAAAAACTTCTTTCTGGCAGGTGTATTATAAAACAAATCTTTGACAATAAATGTCGTTCCATCCGGTGCACCGATTTCTTCAAATGCAATTTCTTTGGAGCCTTCGATCTGATAACGCACCCCTGTCAAAGAATCTGCGGTTTTGGTAATGAGTTCCACTCTGGAAACAGCCGAAATACTCGATAATGCTTCTCCACGAAATCCCAAAGAAGATACACTGAGCAAATCCTCGACACTTCGGATTTTGCTGGTCGAATGACGTAAAAATGCCAGCGGCACTTCGGATTTTTCAATACCAAATCCATTATCTGAAATTCGAATGAAACTGATACCACCTTCTTTGATTTCAATGGTAATTGCACTTGCTTTGGCATCAATGGCGTTTTCCACTAATTCTTTTACAACGGAACTTGGACGTTCCACGACCTCTCCAGCCGCTATTTTGTCAATGGTATCCTGCGTAAGTAATGCAATTTTTGACATACTACATCCCTTCTAATTCAAAACACGTTTACCAACGGTTTTTGACTTTATTCTGTAATTCATAAAGTTTATTCAATGCTTCCAATGGCGTTAAGTTTCCAATATCTACATTGCGAAGTTCATTGATAATATCCTCATCGCTAATGGTATCAAATAAGGACATTTGTGTTAAATCTACTTCATCTAATTTTTTACTTTTTCGTTTTTTGGATGAAGTGTCGACAGAAATATTACGGACAACTTCCGTAATATCATTTGCAACCAATTGATTTACGATTTCTTTGGCACGTTCAATCACGGAATCCGGTAATCCAGCCAGTTTTGCTACCTGAATACCATAGCTCTTGTCTGCGCCGCCTTTAACAATCTTTCGTAAAAATACAATGTCATCACCTTTTTCCTTAACGGCGATACAGTAATTGTTAACACCATTTAATTTGCCTTCGAGTTCTGTAAGTTCATGGTAGTGGGTCGCAAATAAGGTTTTTGCACCAATAATTTTCGTATTACTGATATGTTCTACAACAGCCCACGCAATACTAAGTCCATCAAACGTACTTGTACCACGGCCGATTTCATCTAAAATCAAAAGCGATTTTGATGTGGCATTACGCAGAATGTTCGCTACTTCATTCATTTCCACCATAAAAGTACTCTGTCCGGATGCCAAATCATCAGAAGCACCCACACGGGTAAAAATACGATCCACAATCCCGACATTTGCAGAGGCAGCAGGCACAAAACTGCCAATCTGTGCCATCAGCACAATCAAAGCAGTTTGACGCATATAGGTCGATTTACCGGCCATATTCGGCCCTGTAATAATCGCAATACGCTGATGATGATTATCCAGATACGTATCGTTATCAATAAACATATCATTGGTAATCATCTGTTCTACCACCGGATGTCTGCCATTTTTAATTTCCAAAACGCCGCTTTCGTTTATCTTTGGCTTACAATAATTATTACGGCTTGCTACCAAAGCAAGGGATGCAAATACATCAATTTTTGCAATAGCTTTTGCTGTACCCTGAATACGAGCGACATTATCAGCCAAATGATCACGAATGGCTTTGAACAACTCATATTCCAGCGAGGTCAAACGATCTTCCGAACCCAGAATCGTATCTTCTAATTCCTTAAGTTCCGGTGTAATAAAACGCTCGGCATTCGTTAATGTCTGTTTACGGATAAAATAATCCGGAACCATATCTTTAAACGAATTGGTTACTTCCAGATAATATCCGAACACTTTGTTATATTTAATTCTTAAATTCTTAATTCCTGTTTTCTCTTTTTCACTAGCTTCTAATTCTGCCAGCCAGCTCTTTCCCTTGGTTTTCGCTGCACGAAGCTTGTCAACCTCTTCATTGTACCCTTCTTTGATGATATCTCCATCACGGGAAGAAATCGGAGGTTCTTCCTGAATGGACACACAAAGCAAATCATACAAATCACGCAAATCATCAAATTCTTCACAAATTTCATTTACAAGTTTACATGGCAGATCTTCCAAAAGCTGTGAAATCGCAGGAAGCATTTCCAAAGAATTTCGGAATGCAATCAAATCTCTTGGATTTGCCGTCTGATACGTAATACGGGTAATCAAACGTTCCAGGTCATAAATCGGATTCAAATATTCACGAATTTCTTCTCGTGTAATTTCTCGTTTATTTAAAACAGAAATAAATTCCTGTCGTTTTAAAATTTCTGCCTTTTCAATCAAAGGCTGTTCCACATAAGAACGTAAAAGACGTGCACCCATAGCAGTTTTGGTCTTGTCCAATACCCATAACAACGAGCCTCGTTTCTGTTTTTCGCGTAGTGTTTCCACCAGTTCCAGATTTCGACGGGAAGAACTATCGATAATCATATATTTTCCGATGGAATACGGATGAATTGCCAAAATATTCGCCAGACTATTTTTCTGTGTTTCGTAAAGATACTTTAACAATCCGCCCGAAGCTACAACACCGCTGTCATAATCATGTAGTCCAAGTCCTTCTAATGTATGAATTTTAAAATGGCTCAATAAGGTTTCTTTTGCTAAATCATCTCCAAAATACCACGCATCTAACGAAGTAATTGTGATATTCAAGCGTTCTTTCATATCCGTGATATTCACACCACTCATATAAAAAGCTTCATTGCAGATAATTTCCGATGGCAGAAACTTCGTTATTTCATCCAATAATTTTCGTTCGGAATCGACTTCCGTTACAAAGAAATCGCCTGTTGTAACATCCGCAATCGAAATGCCGTATTTATCCGTAGAATATACGATACACATAATATAGTTGTTTTTCGTCTCATCCAGAGACTGCATATCAATATTTGTTCCCGGTGTCGCAATTCGTACAACTTCACGTTTTACGATACCTTTAGCTGTACTTGGATCTTCCACCTGCTCACAAATTGCAACTTTATAGCCTTTTTGCACGAGACGATTCAAATACGTATCTGCCGCATGAAATGGCACGCCGCACATTGGAGCACGTTCTTCCAAACCACAGGCTCGCCCTGTTAACGTTAATTCTAATTCTTTTGAAACAATTTTTGCATCTTCAAAAAACATTTCGTAAAAGTCGCCCAAACGATAAAATAAAATACAACCCGGGTACTCTTCTTTTGTTTTTAGATAATGCTGCATCATTGGTGATAATTCTGCCACGTTGTATTATCCTTTCAAAACTATAATTTTTTGTATTTTTTAATAATTGCTTCTGCGACACGGACCCCATCCATTGCTGCCGAGGTGATACCTCCGGCATAACCGGCACCCTCGCCACATGGATAAATTCCTTTCACAAAACTTTCATAAGATTCATTTCTTAAAATACGCAAAGGAGAAGAGGTTCTGCTCTCAATTCCGGAAAGAATCGCATCCTTACGATCAAATGCCGGAATAATATTTGCAAAATGCTCCATACCTCCAATAAAACTTTCTTCCATGTCCGGACTAAGGAGCCCACGCAAATTTGCAAAAGCAGTTGTACCTTTGGTGTTGGAAGAAAAATCCCCATACGAAAGAGAGTCTTTATTTTCACAGAAATCTCCGTACAATTGTTGTGGAATCTTGCCATTTGCCAAAGCAAATGCGTTTCGTTCCAGTTCCTGCTGATAACGCATGCCTGCCAAAGCATCTACCGTATCATTCCGAAAGCTTCCTGTACTTGTTTGCGACTGCAACGCAGTCATTTTCGAAAAATCTTTTGCATCTACAGATACAATAATCGCACTATTCGCAGTAGACGAATCTCTGCCAGAATAGCTCATTCCATTTACAACCAATCTTCCTTCTTCGGATGAAGAATTCACAACATATCCGCCCGGACACATACAGAACGAATATACCCCGCGTCCATTAGGGAAATTGGATGTTACCTTATATGGAGCCGCCGGCAGACAGATTTCCTGTTTGCCATAAAGTGCCTCATTGATCATCGCCTGTGGGTGCTCCACACGGAAACCAACTGCAAAATTCTTGGCTTCCATTGGAATCTGAAGACGATACAAGGTCTGGAATGTATCTCTGGCACTATGTCCTAAAGCTAACACAACTGCAGATACCGGAAACCTGTGTCCGTTATTACAAATCACTTCCGTAATGCAGTGATTCTCAATCTCAAAATCTGTTGCACAAGTCTCAAAATAAATACTTGCCCCTTTTTCCAACAGGTAGTTTCTCATATTTGCGATGACACGACATAAAATATCCGTACCGATATGTGGTTTATTTTCGTATAAAATATGCTCAGGTGCACCAAAACGCACAAAAGTTTCCAAAACAAAATGATTACGGTTGGCAGGATCCTTGACTACCGTATTTAACTTGCCATCTGAAAATGTTCCGGCACCACCCTCGCCAAACTGTACATTAGAAGCGGCATCTAAAATACCTGTTTTCCAAAACTTCTCGACATCTTTCTGACGTTCTTCCACCGCTTTCCCACGCTCAATGAGAATCGGATGATAGCCAGCCTCTGCTAAAACATAGGTAGCAAACAAACCAGCCGGTCCTGCTCCGATAACCAGTGGAGGATGCTTTAGATTCTCTTCTCCGGATGCAGGAATCTGATATGATTTTGGTTTTACTATGCTAATCGCATTATTTTTTGCTTTTTTTACAATCTGCACTTCCTTGTCACATTTAATTTGGCAAGTGTAAACCAGAAAAAGTTCCGGTTTCTTTCTCGCATCCAATGATTTTTTTACAATTTTATATGTAAATTTTTGATTTGCAGATAATTTTAATGTTTTTCGAATTTTATGTTCTAAATCGGCTGCACTATGCAGATATGGCAGCTTTAATTGCGTAATTTGAATCATGCTTACGCCCTTTCCATATTTGTGTATTTAAACGTAATTATTAAGTACCTGAATAATTACGTTTTTGCTGCGTTTGCCGCGATATAGCCGCTTGCCCAGGCAAAATGCAGATTGTATCCGCCACAAATACCATCCACATCCAAAATTTCTCCTGCAAAATAGATATGCTTTGCAAATTTCGATTCGAGTGTCTGCGGATCAATATCAGAAAGCGGAATACCTCCGATACAAACCTGTGCAAATTCATAATCACGGTAATTCGTTACTTTTATAGTTAAATTTTGTATACAATATGCAATACTTTCAATCTCTGATTCTCCCAAAGAAGAGATAAAAAGATTTGCATCCAAATGTAATTTTTCCAAAATCATATTGGATAATTTCTGGTTCAAAAGTCCATTTAAGAAAAATTCGATAATTTGATTTCCTAAAATGGATTTACGATAGTGTAGTTCGTTCATTAAGGATATCCTGTCGAACTCCGGAAGTAAATTCATACAGATTTCGACCTTTGATTTCTGATGGATTCCCTTCGACAAATATCGGCTGATTTGGAATACCGGTATTCCGGAAACTCCATAATCTGTGAATTGAATTTCACCGGTATCTTCAGCAAGTACTGTACCATCTACAATTGCAGTAACTGTTCCCTGTGCTCTGACACCGCTGACTTTCTTAAACGGAATCCCTTTACAGTAAAAGCCACACAATGCCGGTAAAACCGGCTCAAAACGATGTCCCAGACTTTTCACAATCTCAAATAAACTACCATCGCTGCCTAGTTTTGGCGAAGCCATAAGACCGGTTGCAATCACTACATGATTTCCCATATACGTGCCTTTATTCGTTTCTACCAAAACATTTTCTTTTTGAGAAAAGATACGGATGATTTTGGTTTCATAAACAACAGACACACCAAGCCTCTGCAGCTCCTGACACAATGCAGTTACCACAGATGCCGCCTGTTCACTATTCGGATAATAATATCCATTTTTATTCTTTGGATAAATACCAATGGAACGAAAGAACGCAAGACAATCCTCCACCGAGAATTGCTCCAAAACATATTCCATAAAACTTTTTTCTGCACTAAAACAGCCTGTCTGCATTACTTCATTGGTAAAGTTACATTTCCCATTTCCGGTTGCTAAAAGCTTTTTCCCAAGTTTATCTAATTTTTCTAAGATACATACACTTTTTTGTTTTCTTGCAGCAGTAATTGCTGCCACCATACCGGCAGCACCACCGCCAATTACCAGTATATCAAACTGTTTTGTCTTATTTTTACCCATAAATCACCAACGTATATACAATTATTCAGAGACTATTCTATCATAGGAAATTCAAAGATTCAACTGGAATAACTCTCTAGAAAATTGTACAAATCCGCTTCTGTCTGAAAGAAAATACCTGCTTCTAATTCAGATTGTATCTCCATTGGCAGTGTCTCGCTTTCAATTCCGGTCTGAGCATATGTTTTTTGTGTCTTTGTTTCATAAACAACCAGTCTTCCATCTTCATTTTTGATATAAAACTGATAGGAAACATATTCCTGGCTAATTTCTTGTGCCTGTTCTTCCTCCTCTGTTAATACTCCCTTGTCATTCAACTGTGTATCATTCGAAAATTTAATATACAGCCATGCAAGTGCAATCACAAGGATTGCTAAAAAAATAGAAATACTTATTTGACGTTTCATATTCATCACCCCAAATAAGTATCTCCATATTTTTCATTCATTATTCATTACTTTAATAAACGGAACTTTCTTGCCAACGCAATCAGTAAATGTCCTTTAGGGAATCTGCGAAGTTCATCTTCACCCAATCCTTTTAACAACAATAAAACAATCGCATAAGCAACAACTGCAATCACAATTGCAACTATGATACTAAGCAAATTATTTTTGGTAAGCTGATAAAATAACGTATATCCTCCAAAAGCAATCAGACCCATAATTGCAGAAGCAATTGTTGGAATCAAGAAAGTCTTTACAATTTCCTGCTTATATCCGGCATGTCTGCTCAATGCAAATGAATTTAATACACATACCAAAAACGCAAAAAATGCATTTGCAATAACAACCGCATAAATTTCCATACGGAATACCATCATCAGCCCAACCAATAAAATCAAATGTGCAACTAAAGCAATCGCTGCATTTTTTACCGGAATCTTCAACTGATCAATACCTTGTAACAAACCATTGGTCAATGTCGATAAAGAGTAGAAAATAACCGCACAGGCTCCTACCCACATCATGGTCGTTGCCATATCAACGGTTTCAATCGTACCAGGGAACAGGAGTGTAAAAATCGGTTTTGCAAGCACGGCCAGACCAACTGCACATGGAATAGCAATCACCATAATAAAACGAATGGCTGCATTAATCTGTCTGTTTACTGCTCCTTTATCCCCCGCTGCGAAAGACGCAGATAAGGATGGCACACTTGATGCCGCCATAGCGGATGCAATCGAAATCGGTACATTGATTAATACTTTGTATTTTCCGGAGAAAACGCCCCACCAAACATCAATATCTTCTGATTTTATCCCTTGTGAAGTGGCAACATTTTTAAAGATGCCCTGGTCCAAAATACCACTGATATTATAAATCGTCGAACTCAATAATACCGGAATAATCGTAATTATCAGTATTTTCATAATATAGCCAAAGGAATCTACTTTTACATTACTCTCGCGTCTCATTTTCTTTTTGAACACACGCATGTATGCATAGAATACAAACAACATAAACAGGAGTGCCGAAACCGCACCCAAATTCGTACCTAAGGTACCGCCTGCCGCACCCCATGCTGCCGCATAACGTTCCGGGTCTCCTAAAACCTGACCCAGCTTACTGCCGTACTGGAATAATACATAAGCTGCCCAGATACTTACAATAGCATTTACAATCTGTTCAATAATCTGTGAAACGGCACTCGGCAGCATATTTCCCAACCCTTGGAAAAAACCACGCAAAACACCAAGCACAGCGACTACCACCAATACCGGTGCTAGAATCTGAAGTGCAAAAACACTAAGCGGTGTCTGAAGCATAGACGTAAACATTTCTGCACCAAAATAAACAATCAGTGCAACCGCCATTCCTGCGACAATCGCAAAAAGCAAAGCACCTTTGAACACCTGATATGCCTGTCTTCTCTGTCCTTTTGCAATCCGTGCTGAAACCAGCTTTGAAACTGCCAGTGGCAAACTGTAGGAAGAAATAATCAGCATAATATTATAAATTTCAAACGCACAACTATAATAGTTATTGCCGGTATCTCCAATGATATCGGTCATTGGCAGACGATATAAAAGTCCAATGATACGGCTGATAATTGATGCTACAGCAAGGATGGAACCCTGCACTATAAAATTCGAATCTTTTTTGGATGAGCCCATACAAATTAATTCCTTTATCTTAAAATGTTCATCTGTTCTAGTATTTCTTTTTGTTTCGCTTCCATTACTTTCGCTTCCTGTTCTTCCATGTGGTCATATCCGAACAAATGAAGCATGCTGTGTGTGATCAAAAAGGCATATTCACGTTCCACACTGTGTCCATAATTTTCCGCCTGTTCTCTTACTTTCTCTATGGAAATAACAATATCACCAAGTAAAGCTTCTCCCGTATCCGGGTTAAAATCATCACTATCTTCTTCCTCTAAAAATGCAAACTCCCCAGGAGTTTCATAACTTAGCATTGGGAACGATAAAACATCTGTCGGCCGATCAATTTGTCGGAATTCTTTATTAATCGCATGAATCCCTTCATTGTCCGTCAATGTAAGATTCACCTCTGCTTCATAAGGAAATTTCGCATAATCCAGACAAAACGTTACAATTTTCTCTGCAAGCGCTTTATAATCAAATGGAAAACTTACTTCTACTTCCTCTTCTAAGTAAAAACTCATACACATCCTCCTCCACAAAATATAGGGATTATCAGCTTGTCCCTGAAATTTATCTCATATTTCGTTGTTTTCTCTCCCTTACATTTTTCCCTTTATTTTCATATACATCATAAGCCTGCACAATACGCTGTACCAATGGATGACGCACAACGTCCTGACTCGTTAATTTACAGATACCAATTTCATCAATATCTTTCAATACTTTCAGTGCAACATCCAAACCGGAAGCAGCTCCGGGTGCAAGATCTTTCTGGGTAGCATCACCCGTAACTACAACCTTAGAGCCAAATCCGATACGTGTCAAAAACATCTTCATCTGTGCAGGTGTTGTATTTTGTGCCTCATCCAAAATGATGAAAGCATTATCTAAGGTTCTGCCTCGCATATATGCCAAAGGTGCGACTTCTATCAAGCCTTTTTCCATATTTTTCTGGAAGCTTTCTGCCCCCATAATCTGATATAATGCATCATACAACGGTCTAAGATATGGGTCAACCTTGCTCTGCATATCTCCCGGCAAAAATCCAAGTTTTTCTCCCGCTTCAATGGCAGGTCTTGTTAAAATAATACGTCCCACTTCTTCGTTTTTAAAAGCAGTAATTGCCATTGCCATCGCAAGATAGGTTTTACCGGTACCAGCCGGGCCCATACCGAATACGATCATTTTCTTACGAATTGCATCTACATATTCTTTCTGACCAAGTGTTTTGGGTTTGATTGGTTTCCCATTTGTTGTATGGCAAATCAAATCGCGGTCTAATTCCACGATACTATTTCCTCTATGTTCCATTACCAGTGACAATCCATAATTCACATTCTGCGCAGTAATGGTATTCCCACGCTCTGCTAATTCATTCAACTGTGTAAACAATTCCACAGCGTCTGTAATATTCTGCTCGTTTCCTACAATTTTAAGATGATCATCTCTAGCAATAACAGTGATACCGAGCGTACGCTCAATGCGTTTGATATGCACATCATATTCCCCAAAAATATTAGTGATATTCTTAGCCGGTATCTGAATCATCTTTTCATTCAAACTCATATTCGATTTGTTCCTCCACTGGTATTTTTATTCCAATTTGTTCTCTTGTTGTGATATCACAAACGAAAACAATATATTTTTCCTTTTTATCTATCATAACATTTTTATCCAAAATTATAACCCCATTTTCTTGCATTTTTTCAAGAATTTTGTTTATTTTTTGATACGCAGCCAAAAACAACATATCCTCCGAAGCATTTCCGGCTAATTTCAAAGATAAAAGTTCCATTTCCGAGACCGGAATCAAAATTCTTCTCTGAACATCTGCATAAATCTGTGCATCCGCAGCAAAATGCAAAACATCTTTTACCGCACCTGCATCATCGTAAATTTCACACTGTCCTAATACAAGTAAATCTCCTGCTTTTACGGTTTGGCCATTTTTTACAACAGCAACACCTTTTCGGGTTATGATAGAATAAATGATGGCATCTTTTTGTGCCACTAGATTATACTGCACATTTTCTTCTTCCGGTATCGATTCAAATGCATCATATAGGGATTCTTTAATTTCAATACATAATTTTGTACGATTGATATATACTGAAACCCATCCCAAATCCTGAAAATTTTGGCGTAATTGGTATTCTAAAGCCGAACAGTCAATCTGGTCTTTTTTGATACCTGTTTCAATTTCCCGGCCCTCCAAAAATTCCATTAATTCGTAAGTGGAAACCTTATAATTCCCTTGAATTTCAATTTTCCAAATAAAGTTAAAACTATATAAAAACATACAGCCTGCAAAAAACAGCATCACCAGCATCCATTTTAGTTTCGGATGTCTGTAACACCAAAATGGAAATCCTTTTTTTGATACAATTTTCATTCTGGTTTTTGTCTTACGCAGATACGGCTTTAAATAATAAAAATCTTTTAAACCAATATGTACACGAATTACATGTTCAATATCTCGAGTAATTTTCCATAACCGAATTCCATTTCGAGAACATAAATTCAAAAAACGATTAATTTGCCTTCCGTATAGCGAAATACATACATAACCACAGAACCATTGCCACAAATGTCTCATAATTAGAGAAACTCCAGGGAACGAATATATCCGGAAATGGTTACATCATCTCTGGAATACGAACGGATTTGGAGCCCCTTTCCTTTTATTTGAATCTGGTGATTTTTCACAAGTACATTCGTCTCATCTTCTTCATAGGACAAGATGCCCTGATGATTGGAAATGTAAACTTCTGTATTTCCAGATAATGAAATATTAGGAAGCCCTAAAAATAAATCCTGTGGTAAATCTAACGCATGTATGAACTTATTTATTGGTTGATTACGCTCTTTTTTCATAATACAGTATATGAAAAAAATTCGTAATTATTCAGTTATTAAATAATTAAAAAAATTCTTATTTGTGATAAGGTTCGTGATTCATAATGCGGTAAGCACGATAAATCTGCTCCAAGAGAATCACACGCATCAACTGATGTGGAAATGTCATTGGTGAAAAACTCAGTTTGAAATCTGCTCTTTTTACAACCTCATCTGCCAAACCCAAAGAACCTCCTATCACAAAACAAATATGACTGGTTCCCTGCACAGCAAGTTTTTCTATTTTTTCTGACAATGCTTCTGAAGAAAGCTGCTTCCCATCAATACATAAACAAATGACATAGGCATCGTCTTTTATATTTTTCAAAATCCGTTCGCCTTCTTTTTCTTTGATAAGACGAATTTCCGTTTCTGAAGCATCTTCTGTCGTTTTTTCGTCTGCAACTTCAATAATCTCCAGTTTGCAGTATCGGCTCAGACGTTTGGTAAATTCCGAAATTCCGTCACGATAAAATTTCTCTTTTACTTTTCCAACACATAGAATGGTAACTTTCATAAATCAATCCAACCCTAAAAAAGCGGGCAAAATACCCGCTTTTATTATTCTGTAATATATTCAAATGCCCCTCGGTATATACCACTGGCAAGCCCTGTTTCATCATCAATAATAATGACCGAAAGAATATTATATCCATCCGGAATCAAAAGCGGAGAAACATATTCTGATGAAGTCTCTGTAGGTACAGTACGATCCCAGGTATAGAACGCACTGCATCCATCCGGAACCGTAATATACACATAAGTCGGAACATCAAATTTGCCGCCATTTGGAGTAACCTCTGGATCTGCTGGTGCAAGATATTCCAACACAAATGTTTCTGTTACAACATCACTATAAACTCCAAGCGAGTTTACGGCAACCATTTTCAGAGTGTGCATGCCTGCATCTGAAATTTCAATTGCTTCTGTATATAACTCACCATAAATTATTGGATTCTTACCATTCATAGTATAATAAATCTGTAATCCCTTATCCGCGGTAAGCACAAGTTTAATTACTTCGGAATAAGAACTACCCAACAGGTTTGATTTGGGCGCTTCTACGATATAGTTTTTAAATAAATTCAAGATTTTTTGGTTTGTAACCCCTGACTTTAATGCCAAAATGGCATCTATATCATCATTGGCTTCATAAATCTGAAATAATTTATAATAAGCATCATAATTCTCAGAATCAAAATTTAATACTTCATGCAGGAGTTTGATTGCTTCTGTTTGTTCTCCTACTGCGATATATAAATCAGCCAGTTTCAAACGAGCTCTTGTATCTTCCGGCGAAAGTGCAAGTGCCTGCAGATAAAACCCTTTCGCTTCGTCATACTTCTCTTTAAACATTGCTTCATCTGCTTGTTTCATCTGATAATCATAGGAATTTGTATTTTTGTGGTCAATAAATACCTTTGCACCAATTCCAATACCAACAAGTAAAATACACAAAATTATTGTAATGATAACAATTATTTTTGTATTTTTCTTTTTTACAGTAGCAGTAGTTATTTGTTTTTCTTTTTCTGCTCTTTCCTGTTGTTCTTTGATATATGCTTTATTATTTTTTGATTCGATATCCTTTGTACTTTCTAAAATAACATTAATATCATCTTCATCGTAAATGCTGTAATCAGGTACCATTTGCAGTGCTTTGCCACAGTAAGGACAATTATTATATTCTGATTTGATTTCTGCTCCACAATTTATACAGTTCATAGTTCCCGCCTTTGCCTAAAAATTTAAATAATAATTATGGGTACTGAATAATTATGAATAGTATTTCATTGCCTCAATACAATTCTTCATCAGCATACAGATTGTCATTGGTCCTACCCCGCCTGGTACCGGAGTAATTGCAGAACAAAGCGGTTCTACTTCTTTATAATCTACATCTCCACAAAGTTTATTATTTTCATCTCTATGGATACCCACATCGATTACTACAGCAC
Source organism: uncultured Lachnobacterium sp. (assembly GCA_964449855.1). GTDB lineage: Bacteria > Bacillota > Clostridia > Lachnospirales > Lachnospiraceae > Roseburia. The sequence continues at coordinate 1,644 of CAYVGA010000012.1, read as the reverse complement.
CTTCTTTTACATATTCCTTTGTTACAAACAATGGTTTTCCAATTGCAACAATAAGAATATCTGCTTCTTTACAGATTTCTTTTAAATTCTGTGTTCTAGAGTGGCAAACAGTTACGGTTGCATTTTCACGCAGCATAAGAAGTGCCATAGGTTTTCCTACAATATTACTTCTGCCAATTACAACACAACGTTTTCCTTCCATTTCAACATTGGAACGTTTCAAAAGCTCAATAATTCCGGCAGGTGTACAGGATACAAAACCAAAATCACCTACAACCAGCGCACCTACATTCTGTGGATGAAAACCATCTACGTCTTTCTTAGGTGAAATGCGGTTTAAAATAGTCTTTTCGTTGATATGCTTTGGCAGCGGCAACTGACATAAAATACCATGTACCCCTGTATCTTCATTTAATTTGTCAATTAATTCTAATAATTCTTCTTCTGTTGTTTCTTCTGGAAGCTCATAAGAAAGAGAATCAATTCCAATATATGCACAGGCTTTCTTTTTGTTTGAAACATATACTGAAGAAGCAGGATCGTTCCCTACCTGAATAACTGCTAAACAACATCTTTTGCCAGCCGCTTTTAATTCTGCTACTTCTGCTCTCATTTCATCTTTGATTGTCTGAGCAATTTCTTTTCCGTTAATAATATGTGCCATAAATTCTATACCATTTCCTTTGAATTCATATTTTTAGAATAATCCGGTAATTACACCTTCTTCATTTACATCAATTTCAAACGCCGCCGGTTTCTTTGGCAAACCTGGCATTGTCATAATTGCACCATTGATTGCAACTACAAAACCTGCACCGGCAGATACATATACTTCACGTACATTGATAGTAAATCCACTTGGACGTCCAAGTTTTGTCGCATCATCTGATAAAGAATACTGTGTTTTTGCCATACAAACCGGCAGCTCACCCATACCAAGGTCTGTAATACGTTTTAATTCTTTTTCAGCCGCTGGTGTGTATGTAACACCATCCGCACCATAGATTTCTCTAGCCACTGTTTCGATTTTTTCTTTTAATGATAAAGAGTCATCATATAATACTTTGAAGTTACTTTCTTTATTTTCTAATGTTTCAAGCACTTTTTCAGCTAAAGCAACACCGCCTTCGCCGCCTTTTTCCCAAACTTCAGATAAAGCAAATTCACAGCCTCTTTCACGACAGAAGTTTTCTACAAAGTCTGTTTCTGCTTTTGTATCACTTACGAATGAATTCAATGTAACTACTACCGGTACACCATATTTCTGTAAGTTTTCGATGTGTTTTTCAAGGTTTACGATACCTTTTGCAAGTGCTTCTAAGTTTTCTGCATTAAGCTCTGCTTTTGCTACGCCGCCATTGTATTTTAAAGCTCTAATTGTAGCTACTAATACAACCGCATCCGGAGCAAGACCTGCTTTACGACATTTGATATCAAAGAATTTTTCTGCTCCGAGGTCAGCACCGAAACCGGCTTCTGTGATAACGTAATCTGCAAGTTTTAAAGCTGTCTTTGTTGCCCTTACAGAGTTACATCCATGTGCAATATTTGCAAATGGCCCACCATGAACGATAGCTGGTGTATGTTCCAATGTCTGAATTAAGTTTGGTTTCAAAGCATCTTTTAAAAGTGCTGCCATAGAAC
>CAYVGA010000011.1:0-33704 GCA_964449855.1 uncultured Lachnobacterium sp. | reverse complement strand
GGTGCTGTATGGAGTAGGTGCATCTTCGGTGATTTTATCGGCGGCAAATGGTGCGGATATTAAAATTTTAAATATGTTCAGCCGTTCACCGAAAGCATTTTGCTTGTATTCCAAAGAGGAAGGTGTGGATTCGCCGGAGAATCTTCGCGGCAAGACCATTGCAGGACCGGCAGGAACCAATCTTCATGAATTGCTGGTGTCCTATTTGGCAACAGCAGATATGAGCATTGAAGATGTGAACTATATCAATATGTCAATTCCGGAAGCAAAAGCGGCTTTGGATGGCGGCAGTATTGATGCGGCTCTGCTTGCAGGAGCTACAGCATATCAGGCGTCCCAGCAAGGATATACATTGGTTGCAGATGGAGAAGACCTCATTGATGCGATTATTGCAGTAGCAGTAACAGAGGAATTTTACAATGCACATCCGGAAATTATCGAGAAACTGGCAGAGGCACAGGATGAAATCAGTCGTTTTATCAAAGAACAGGAAGCAGAAGCGTTGAAAATTACAGCAGAGGCTTTAGAACTTGAGCCTGCAGCAGTGGAGGAAATGTATGCTTACTATGATTTTTCCACAGAGATTACCGAAGCAGACAAAACAGGATTTCAAAAGACCGCAGACTTTATGTTTGAAAATGGGATGATAGAAGAGAAATTGGATACGAGTATCTTATTTATCAAATAAGTGAACAACATTGCCATTCTTTTGGAAATACGTTATACTAGGGTTGCTTAGTGAGGTAACGATATGCAGGAAATGTTGAGAGAAAATACGTATTTCATATACGAAAAAGAAATTGAATATCTTTTGGCCGGAATAGAACTGTTGTGTAACTATGGCGTAAATCCAAAGATACATGAAGTGTATACAGAGACATTTACAGACCGGCAAAAGGATAAATTTCCGTTGTTGTTTGAATTGTTTGAACATATGGATAAAAATTATGGCATCGAATTGTTTGAATTTTTGTTGGATTTCAAAGAGCGTGACTTTTCGATAGAGTCCTATTTTCAGCATATCAGAAGCCTGCCGAAAACAGAGTTTTTAAGCCGGTTTTTGCAGCAGCCGGTGGATGTGATAGAGAACGTTTTGGCTTCGGAGGAAGAACAGATTGGATTTTATCAAAAGAATAAAACAGGGTTTCAGAGCTATTTTGTAGTGGAAGTCTTGTTTCAAAGAACCGATTGGCTGATAAACCAGTTGGAAGCATTTATGTGTGAACTGCGTATCCAAGAAGCAGAAGATTGTTTGAATGGGCATAGAAGAGAAATTGTGACGTGGAAACAGAAGCTGCAGGAGGCATTAGAGCAAGAAGATGCATTGGCATATGCAGAACGCTTAATGGGAAAGACTTTTCATAACAGAGGACCATTTCAGAAGTTTTATTTTATGCCATCCATTTTTATGCCGATCAAGTGCTGTCGCTGGTTTGAACAAAGACATATTTTGATGTTTGATGCCATGCGTTTGGGACAAGAGGATCACAGAATGATTGCGGATACATTGAAAATGTTATCCGATAAGACCAGATATCAGATTTTGGTAGTATTGAAAGCACGTGGCAGTATGAACGGAATAGAGATTGCAGCGCATACGAAACTAGCAACATCTACGATATCCCATCATATGACGCATTTGAAAAACAGTGGTCTGGTGCATGAAGAACCTGCGGGAAATACCAAATATTACAGCATCAATACGCATAGTATGAAACATTGTATTGAAACGTTGGAGAAGACATTTTTATAAAAAAGGACATTTCAATTCTCAAGTGTCCTAGTATACAATCTAGTTAGAAAGGTGCTCGGAATTGAAGCTTCCGATTGCCCTCAGTAAGAATATCTATTTGGAAATAGCATTCACTTTGGTCGGTGGGATGCTATTTGGATTTGGACAATAATGTAAAATTTGCGGATGCAGCTAAAATTATTATGAGTATTTTTGGTGCTAAATCAAAATAGTGTAGTTAATAAAGAACAATTTGTTACTTTTAGGATAGCAAGTTGTTCTTTTTCATATACTTGACCGGAGAATATTTATCTGCTAATATTCGATGTGTATCGAATTAGATAACTACAGAACAACAAAAGGAGAAAAACATGGAAAACGTAATCGAAGTAAAACATTTGAAACGGGAATATATAACGAAAAAAGGATGGTTGCTTCAAAAAAAGAGTAAGCTTACAGCAGTTGATGGTATTGATTTTTCGGTCAAGGAGGGCGAGATTTTTGGCCTGTTAGGAGAAAATGGTGCAGGAAAGACGACTACAATTAAAATGCTGATTACTTTGCTTGCGCCAACAGAGGGAGAATGTAAGGTTTTGGGATATGATACCTACAAAGAAGCGGACAAAGTGCGGGATTCGATCAATTTTGTGTTCGGTGGAGAATTGGGAGTGTACCGCCGACTTTCTGCAAGGGATAATCTGCTGTATTTTGCCGGCTTGTACAAAATTAAGGGAGAAGAGGCGAAACGAAGGACGGAGGAACTTTTGTGCTTGGTGGAATTAGAGGAGGCGGCAGATCGATTGGTGGAGACGTATTCGAAAGGCATGATACAGAGACTTCAGATTGCAAGAGGGCTCATCAATCAGCCGAAAATCATTTTTATGGATGAGCCAACAGTGGGATTGGATCCGTTGGGGGCCAATATGCTTCGGGATATCATTCGAAAACTGAAAAAGGATGGAAGGACAGTTCTTCTGACGACGCATTATATGCAGGAAGCAGATGAACTTTGCGATCGTATTGCAATTATGAATAAGGGAAAAATCATTGCTATGGATACGGCAGATAATCTGAAGAAGATGTACGCACCAAATGGAAGTGAAGGAACGTTGGAGCAGGCATTTTTATCTTTAATTAAACAAAATCGAACGGAAAAAGGAGCGTGATGGTATGAGGAAAAGTATTTATTTTACAATTATTTGGTCTACCATGAAATTACAGATGAAGCAGTCTTTTGCGCGTCCGATGTTTCGGTTTTGTCTGATTTGTAATCCGATTGTAAATACCATATTTCTGTATGAGATGTTCTTGCAAAAAGGAATGGATGCATTTCTAAATTATGTGGTTTTAGGGGCAGGACTTATGGGGATTTGGAGCTGTATCTGTTTTTCTTCAGTAGGAGATATCAATCGTGAAAGATGGTCGGGAACCTTACCGCTTATTTATACAGCGCCGGGGGGATTTGGTTTGATTATTTTTGGGAAAGTATTGGGGAATACCATCATATCCCTGCTTACATTTTTACTTTCTTATATAACAGCAGGTCTCATTTCCGGTCAATGGTTTGTGCTGAAACATCCGGAATTTTTCTGTTTATCCATGTTGCTGACTGTTATTTGTTTTGTGGTGGTGTCGCTTTGTTTTGCTTACATTCTGATGCTGTCACGAAAAACAGAATTATATATGAATTTGATTGAAATTCCGTTGGTCTTTATTTGTGGATTTACGTTTCCGGTGGAACTTTTGCCGGCATGGGCACAATGTATTTCCAACGCTCTGCCGCCAACCTGGGCAGTGCGTCTGCTTCGTATGAGCTGTCAAATGTCCATACAACAGGATATGTATGTTCAGTATATGGGAATTTTACTTTTTGAACTAGTGGCTATGATTTTTTTCACAATTACGTTGTATCATTGGATGGATAAACGGATTCGGATTTATGCAACATTGGAGGTGAGTTAATATGCATTTTTTACAGATGGCGTGGCTGAATTTTAAAGGACAGAGGGCTGCTTTTCGTTTAGAAGAATTTCTTTTGATGGAAACCGCATATCCATTTTTGACACTGATGTTTCACTGTGTTTTGGCTGGTTATGCCTTTGATACTTCGAATTTAATGGATTGGGTCATTGGTAATGCATTTTTGCTTTGTACGAATATATGTGTATTTTCGCTGGGAAGCAGTTTTCGTGCAGAACGTGCGTATGGAAGAATTCGTTCGATTATGACCGGAAAAATATCGAAGCTGGAAATTGTATTGCAGAAAGGATTTTTCTCAGGATTGGTTAGTATGGCAACCACTTTTGTAGGATTTACAGCAGGATGTATGGTATTCGGTATTTCATGGAAAGGGATTCCGTGGGCAGGGCTGCTCCTGTGTTTTGCCGCTGCCATGTTTTCGGCTATGGGATTTGGTCTGCTGTTGTCCGTGTTTGGGCTGTTGTCACATCAGATGAATTTGATATTGAATCTGATGGAATATATCTTATTGATTTTTACCGGTTCTAATTTTCCGGTGGCACAATTGCCGTTCGTTTTCCAGAGCATATCGCTGGTCTTGCCCTTGACAAGAAGTATTGCGGCTGCCAGGGGAATAGTAAATGGTATGGAACTCTCAAAGGTGCTGGAATTATTAGGTGGTGAAATTTTAGTTGGTATCCTATATGTTTTGCTGGCTGCAGCACTGATGAAGTGGGCAGAACGGGAAGCGATAAAAAGAGGGACATTGGAATTATTCTAACGAAAATACAAATACTAGGATGAAAAAGTATGGTAACAGTCAGCCGAAAGCTGAACTGTTATAAAGTATGAAGCAGAAAGCAGGAAATCCTATGAAGAATTATTTTTATGGCTGGTATTTGAAATGTCAATCCGGGACGCAGACAGTTGCGATAATACCCGCAGTTCACGAAACCAATGGGAATAAGACATATTCCATACAAATCATTACAGAGGAAATGGCATGGAACCAGAGGTTTACACAAGGGAAGATGCAAATTGTACAGAAAAAGGGAAATCTTTATCGGACATGGCAGATTGGAAAGAATACATTTGGACAAAATGGATTGTATCTGGACATAGATTCACAAAAGTTAAAGGTAAAAGGATGTTTGCGTTTTAGCAATCATATGCCAATCAAATATGACATTATGGGTCCTTTCGCATTTGTGCCATGTATGGAATGCCGTCATAGTGTGTATAGTATGCAGCATCAGGTAAATGGAAAGCTTTATATCAATGGAAAAGCTTATGTATTTAGAGATGCATGGGGATATTGGGAAGGAGACAGCGGACATTCTTTTCCTCAAAAATATGCATGGACGCAGAGTTTTTTGTTTCACGAGAAAAATTGGGCAAATAAAAAATGGCTGCTTGAACTTCAAACAAATATCTTAAATCCGGATGGCAGTATTATGCTGTCCGTTGCAGATATTCCGTTTGCAGGTATCCGTTTTACAGGTGTTATAGGTATTGTTAATTGGAAAGGAAAAGCGTATCGTTTTGCGACGTATTTAGGAGCGCGAGTTATTCAGAATAGTAGAAACCGGCTACTGGTACGGCAAGGAAATATGGAGTTTGAGGCAAGATTATTAGAAGAGAATGCACATGCTTTGCAGGCTCCGGTAAATGGTGCAATGCGTCGGACGATTCGTGAAAACCTGACTTGCAAAGCATTTTATCGTTTGTGTAAAAGAGGAGAGACGGTTTTTGCGGTGGAAACAGAACGGGCATCGTTTGAATTTGAATATTAATATAACGGTTCTTCTTGGCAGAATGTGATTTTATGATATAATGAAAAAAATGATAACTAGAAAGGAACACATATGTTAGATGTTTTAACCCGTGCGGGGTGTTTTATTGCAATTATTATTGCCGGATATGTGCTTCGCAGAGTAAACTTTTTTAAAGAAGGAGATTTTGCAGTATTATCAAAAATCACATTGAAAATTACATTACCGGCAGCATTTATTTCTAATTTTTCTGGAAAACAGTTGGATCCTTCCATGCTGTCTTTCACTTTGATGGCTTTGGGTGCAGGAATCTTATATATGATTCTTGGATATGTCATTCACATAGGAAAAAGTAAGGAGGAAAAAGCATTTGGGGTATTGAATCTGCCAGGATATAATATTGGCAACTTTACGATTCCTTTTGTGCAGAGTTTTCTTGGTCCTGTAGGTGTTATTACAACTAGTTTATTTGATGCAGGAAATGCTTTTGTGTGTTTAGGGGGTGCATTTGGTGTAGCATCTAGTATTAAAGGAACGGGAAAGTTTTCAATCAAAAAGGTGTTTCAGGCATTGTCAAAATCGGTTGCTTTTTTGACTTGTATTACCATGATGATTTTAGGTATGCTGGGTATCACACTGCCATCACCAATCATTCAATTGGCAGAAATTGTAGGAGGTGCCAATGCATTTATAGCGATGCTGATGCTGGGCGTTGGATTTAAGCTTTCTGGCGATAGGAGCCAAATTGGAACGATTGTAAAAATTCTTTCGGTAAGATATGGAGTAGCACTTGTTTTGGCATTTGTTTTTTATCATTTGCCTTTGGAATTAGAGGCACGTACTGCACTTATGGTGCTTGCATTTAGTCCGATTGGTTCTGCAGTACCGGCTTTTACAGAAGAAATGGGTGGCGATGCAGGGCTTTCTGCAGCATTGAATTCGATTTCAATTATCTGCAGCATTGTCTTTATGGTAACCATACTTGTTATGATGCTGTAAAATATCGTAATTATTCAGATGCTGAATAATTAGGATGAATATTTACAATAAATGGAGGTACATATGAGAAAGAGAAGTAAGTTGTTTGTTGTGTTTGTGTTGGTAGTATTGGCTGCCTTTGCATTGGTTGGATGTGATTGGGCTGGTTTTGGAAGCGGTCTGAACGATTTATCCGGAAATATCAAGGGTAATACATATGAGTGTCAGTTTTATTCCAATTCCGGGGAAATGTTTATGACAGCAGAAGGAACGAATATTAAGATGTCTGCAAATATTGTGGATGAGTATACCTATACCGGTGAAACATGGGAGAGAACCGAAACCATGTCTTCTGTAATTACGATTACCATTGATGGGAAACAGATAGAAAGCTGTGGCAGTACCGTTCTTTTTGTAGAAAAAGGATTAAAACCAGATGTAGAATTTGACACATCGGATCTTCATATTTCCAGTGACGCAGATGGAATTGGAGATTTGACCATCATTGCAGAAACGGTAAACAAATACAAAAATTATTTTGGTAAAGGTACCGTAGTTGTTATCCAAAGCCAGTTGGGTGACCCGATTTGTGCATTTTCCGGAGATGATGTGTATTGGGAAGTGAGTGAAAATCTGCCAAAGACTACAAAACTTATGGTGGATGGAAAAGCACTTTATATTCATAGAGCGAATTTCCAGATCATTGATAAAGAATTATTGGAATAAGAAATCTATAAGATAATATGTAGTCCCATTGGAATGACAGAAATTCTGTTGTTTCAATGGGACTTTTAGTTACACATTATTTAGTTTTGCTAATTTTAATTCTAATTCACGAATATAGGCATCTTTCTCAGCAATAGTATTGTCTTTCTCAGCAATAGTATTGTCTTTCTCGGCAATAGTATTGTCTTTCTCGGCAATAGTATTGTCTTTCTCGGCAATAGTATTGTCTTTCTCAGCAATAAGATGATTTTGCTTGGTAAGAAGTTGCTTTTTCTCAGCAATACTAGCAGCTAATTGTTCATTTTCTTTTTTCATTTCCTCAATCATATAGTCTACAGTATTTCTATCTAATTCCAATAACGCTTCTGAATACATATGCATCAACTCCTTTGGCTTTTTACGAAATAAAGCGATTTCATGGTAATAGGTCTTAAACTCTGGATAGGATGCAATGAGACGGAGAATGTCACTTGGTGTATCAGAGCTTAAGAATGTAAGCCATGCATCTAGGTAACTATCTATATTTTGACGGATAGAATGAAAAGTGTCAAGTGAGATATAGATATAATTAGTGAGAAAATTCATTTCAGCACCAGTGTCCATACTGTACTGCGAGCGATGGAGATACTGTGGAGCTACTTTTTTGAAATTTTTGGAGCTGTTTTCCATAATGACAATTAGGTAAACGGATTTGATATCTTTAAAAGAAAATTTATCTTTCCTTTCCGACCGAACACGTGTATATTGACGCATAATCAAATCTGACATGTAGCAGGCACTTCGTTCTCCCGTAAAATCATAACCGTGTTTTTGCATTTCGATATTGATAAGGCTGCCATCTTCTGTTTCGACAAGAATGTCCATAATAACGAGTGAGCCTTTTTCTACTAACTGTGTCCCCTCTCTTGTGAGAATACCCACGATTCGAATTTTTTGTTTCAGTAAGCTGGATAAAAAGCGTTCCAAACGTTCGGGTGCTCTATAAGGATCCAAGATTTTTTTGAAGAAACTGTCATACAGAATAGGCAGACCTCGGATGCCTTGCAGAAACTCCAAAATCTGTTCTTGAAATTCAGGTGGAAAGGTCAGAAATTTTTCGTAAGCCTCTGGGCTGGATTTTAGGAGAGCAAGAGCTTCCTGCCGTGTGATTTGTTTACCCAATATTTCTTGCAGATTTGTATTTTTGTTTGTTTTCATGTAATATGACTCCTTTCTGCGTTTTTTTGGAGTGTATCACAAAAGAGAACGGAAAAAAGAAAAAATCACAGTTGGTATAAATTTTTCTTAAAATATAAGAAATTACGCAATTATTAAGTACCTGAATAATTACGATTCGCAAACCCATGCATGCATGATATTTTCCGTAGGAATTATGGATGTCAATCATAGATATATTTTTCACAAGTATCTTGACATACAACTGTATTAATGTAATAATACAGTTAGGGAAAGTGTATTATTACATTAATACAGTTTGGGAAACTATAAAGGATTTCAGTATTATGAGAAAAACGAAAGGGGTGACGCATATGATTTCTTTTGAACAATTTGTTATGACAGATGGCAGTCCGATTTACCTGCAAATCCTTTTATATATTAAGCGGGGAATTATCGCTGGTCTTATATGTGATGGAGATGAACTTCCATCAAGGCGTGTGTTGTCAGCACTCCTTGGAGTGAATCCAAATACCGTACAGAAAGCGTATAAGCTGTTAGAAGAGGAAGGATTGATTCAGTCAAGAGCCGGAGCTAAAAGCTGTGTGATTGTTACAGAGGAGAAATTAGCAGAAATCCGTGCGGAACTATTGGAGGCAGATGCGAAAGAGGCTGTAACAAAATTAAAACTGATGGGTGTTTCTAAAGAAGAAGCACATGAACTTGTGGATAGGTTTTGGTAGCAGCTGGTTACAGACTGAACGGTTACGATATTAGAATGAAGCGTAAGTCGTGAAGATGGATGGAAGAGAAAGAAGTAAGACAGGAGGAGAGTGACATGAAACGATACATATCCGTTTTTGAGATGATAACAAGAAGCAGTATTTATAAAGTGTTAGGAATTCTGCTGCTTATGACAGGAGCAGAGACTGTCATGTTGATATATGCGTGGAACAGCCCGCTTGCAATGATGCAGCCGAATTTGGAAGAATGGATAGACCAAAGTGCTATCATTTTTCCATTTTGGGCGGCATACTGGATGGTGACAAAGGTATTAGCATTTGCCGGTACAAATACAGGCAGTATGCAGGGATACACCTTACAGAGACTTCGTATCCCAGAGAAAAAAGTACATTTACTGCAGAGTATTTACAATATTTTATGTTATCTGATTCTCTGGGTAACACAGCTTAGTGTATTGCTTGTAGCTTCTGCATATTACATAAACCACAAAACAGGTGTGGTTCTTACCAATCAGACGGTATTCTTAGCTTTTAACCGCAATGAATTTATGCACAGTGTGTTCCCATTGGAAGACTATTTTGGCTGGTTTGCAATTGCATTTTTCATAGTTGGAACAGGGATACAGGCAGCTGTTTTTTCAAGAAAGCAGCGAAGCGGAAAGACAGCCTGGTCGCTGGCGGTATTTATTGTTCTGGCGGTTGTCTGCTTCCCTAGAGAACTGGGAGAAGAACCAATACTTATGATTATGGTTATGCTGATTTGGGGACTGTATGCAATTATACAGGCAGCAGCAAATAAGGGGGTGCAGGAAGATGAAAGTTAAGGAAAAGATACAGGATTGGATGAAAGATTATGCTCCGCCGGGAATTGCGATTTCGCAGGAAGTATCCTATTGGCTGATGACGATGGCGATTGCGACAATCTGGTGTCTGCAGTTCCTCCTGCGGTATTGGGAGAATCTGGCATCTTTGTATGAGATTCGAGGGAGCAGAAGAGTGTTAATGGAAGGAGCTGTGATGCCGGCATTTTCAAATTTGACAGTGGATTTGTTTGAAGTATTTTATCTGGTCATTCTCTTTTGTGTGATACTCGTTGTGTACCATTATTATTATCATTATCAGGGAAGCAGGATGATGTATCTGATGCGGCGTCTGCCAAATAAATGGGAAGTACATATCCGCTGTTTGGTATTACCGGCCATTGCGGGAGTGCTTGCGGTAATTTATATGCTGGTGCTAAAAATCCTGTTTTACGCGATTTATATATTATGTACACCAAGCCAGTGTCTGCCATTTTTGGGATAGTTAGTCGAACGCAGAGCACGTATGAAAGGAAATTTTTCAGAACGTATATCGGAGATAGATGTTAAATTGTAACGGAAAAACTCAGGATATCATATAGATTCAGAGAGCAATATATAAGCAGCAAGGAGGAGAAAATCGTATGTTAGAGATAAAAAATGTAAAGAAATCTTATGGAAAACAAGAGGCACTGAAAAATGTAAACCTTTCCATTCCACAGGGTGAAATCATTGGTCTTTTTGGAGAAAATGGTGCAGGAAAAACAACACTGATGAAATGCATTTTGGGATTTCTGCCATATAAGGGAGAAATCCTGCTGGACGGAAAAAAGATTACCCACGAGAATATCGAACATATTTCCTTTGCCACAAGTGAACATTCCTTTATTCCAAATCTGACTGCCAGACTTCACGCAGAATTTTACAAAGAGCATTTTCCAAAGTTTTCGGACAAACGCTTTAAAATACTCATGGAATTCTTTGAATTGCCGATGGATAAACCGGTAAAAGGATTTTCCATGGGACAGAAAAATCAATTTGAAGTCATTCTGGCGATGTGTCAGGGCGCGGATTACATTCTGATGGATGAACCATTTGCAGGAAATGATGTATTCAATCGGGAAGATTTTTATAAGGTACTCTTAGGCATCTTAGAGCCGCATGAAACGCTACTTCTTTCCACACATTTAATTGAAGAAGTATCCGAATTTATCGGCAGAGCCATTCTTATCCGTAAAGGTGAAATTGTGGCAAATGCTACCATGATTGAGATAGAGGAACAGGGTGACAGTCTCATGTCCTTTATCAAGAAAACATATAATTACAAGGCAGACCGTGTAGGTCGTGCGATTAGCGAATTGGAGTGGGAGGAGGAATAGATTATGAAAAAATCCTTCGTATTATTAATCACTTTGGTTGTATTAGGAATTGCAGTCCTTTGTGTGGGGCAGCAGCAGATTTTAGCAGAAAAAGACCAGGTTATAATTACAGAAAACATTCTTTTTGGAGACAAATCTGTTGCAGATGGTGTGACTTTAAATTTACATAATCATTATGAAAGCCAGATTTTTTGGGATACGACTTATGTGATTGGAGAGAATCCAAGGGTAGATACAGTATATACATTTCATCAGTATAAACAGAGTATGTGGCTGCATAGATGGTATGGCAATATTTATTTCAATGATGATATGTATTCCTTTGGATGGGACGAAGCCACAGTGGAGCCACCGGAAGGGCTGGAAATAGCGGTACAGGAATTAAAGGATACCATCGGTGCATCGGAAACAGGTACAAAGACGGTTCTTTTGAAAGATTATATCGATTATTATAACTTTAGTGTGAGTTTTCAGACACCATATGACCATGTCAGTGGTGAAGAGCGATTTCATTATGAGTTATCTGCAAGAGATTTAAGAGCTGAGCTGTATCATGCAGAAGAGCGTGTAGGAAAAAATTATAGTTATTCCGAAGAAGCATTGGAGCATTTGCGAAAAGAATTGACATGGATTGAATCTTTTCAGAAATTTTTCAGAATTCCGGTATTGGAGAATGATGCCTATATGATTTCCATGAAAAAAGACGAGAATGGAGATGTAGTTGGATATGGAATGTCTAGTGCAAATGGTGGATTGGGTTCTGGTGACATTGATATCCCGGATTTTATGGATAGAGAAAACTACGATAGTTTTCAGTTTAACACTTACTATTTTGTAGGGGATGGAGATGTGTATCTGACGTTTAATACACGTTCGTATAATCAGGCAGTAGTGGATACGAGTCAGATTCCGGGTGGTTATGGCATTTATCATTTTCCTTATGATTTAGAAAAAGAAGAAATCTATCCGGAACAGCTTCAGATGGTATATGCCTTAGATCCAAACTTGGAGGTAGTGGATTTAACCAGAGATGCCCGTGGCGAAAACCTCCTGTTGTTTACCATTGAAGATACCGACTTATATATGTCTGTGATTGATATCGAAACTATGACATTGGTAGATAAAATTAGTATTTCGGAATACAGAGAGGATGTTTACGGGATGGACTATTATGTTTTAGAAGAAGATTATGTGGTGATTTTAACCTATAGTGACGTTATCGTATTTTCTATTGATGAAAATGGAACCTATACAAAAGAAATTGAAGTCTCCAGAGAACCGCTGGATGCATTTTTGTCGGAAGAAGAGAAATATTGGTTTGAACTTCTTCAATATGATACGGTATATGATTGGGATGGAGAAGCACTGCTATTTGCAAACAACATGTATAATATTAACGGTTATACGGGAACCAACTTTTATGTCGGTGTGATGGATGCGAATGGTTTGCAGTATTTTGCAACCTATGATACTTCATTGCAGTCCACAATCTCTTTGGATGAAAATGGATATTGGGATGACAATTATCCACATGTCCGTCCGGTGGATGAAAACCCAATTCAGGTACAGTGGAAGTAGAGAAATTGTTTCGAGCGTGAGAGTTGATTTAGGCGTGAGGAAACCCGAGTTCTCATAGTTTTTTGAAAAAAAGAATCCGAGTGTCATCTTTTGGATGACGTTCGGATTCTTTTGATTGCAGCTGAAAGATTACATTTCATGTTCTAAAAGCCATTTTACTGCACTATATGCATATACAGCAGTTCCATATGGTAATGCAGATTCATCAAACATTACCTTTGGATGATGCTGTGGGTAGATATAACCATCGGAAGCTTTTCCGCCGGCAAGAGCCAGCATGATAGCAGGTACTTCCTGGCTGAAATATGCGAAGTCTTCGGATCCGGTAGCTTTTGCGGATTTTTTGGCAGCAGAGTTTGGCATTTGTTTGCCATTTGCTTTGGATTCGGCTTGTGCTTTGGCCGAAGCGGCAGCTGCCATAGCTTCTAAATCACCTTTGCTAAATGCCATTTGAGGACCAAGGAGCTCTTTCATATATTGCGTAATTTCGCTTGAAAGTGCAGTATCGTTTATGAGAGTTGGGCATCCGCTGGTAAAGGTAAGGGATGCAGTTGCACGGAATGTAGTAGCGATACCGGTGATGATTTCTTCCATACGTTCTTTTAAATAGGCACGGGTTTCTTCATCGTAGGTACGAATGGTGCCACCGAGTGTAGCAGTATCCGGAATTGCGTTCGAAGCATTTCCCGCATGCATGGTACCGATGGTAAGCACGGCTTCATCGGACATGGACAGTTCACGGGCATGGATTTCCTGTAAAGCGATCACAATATGCGCAGCTACGTGGATAGGATCAATGCCCATCTGCGGCATGGAGCCGTGGCAGCCTTTGCCCTGAATGGAGATTTCAAAATAATCAGCAGCAGGAGCACTTACTCCGCCATCGCAGACAATAACAGAGCCTGTTTCAAATGGCATACCTGCGGTAATGTGAATCATGAGAGCCGCGTCTGGTCTGGTATCTCGTAAAACACCAGCTTCTATCATATCTTTTGCACCTTCAAACGTTTCTTCGGAAGGCTGGAATAGTAAAATGACACGACCGTGCAGGTCATGTTCCATTTCTTTCAATATGCGTGCCGCACCAAGCAGCATGGCAGTATGGGTATCGTGTCCACAGGCATGCATAGCACCGTTGGTAGATTTAAATTCGATATCAGCTTCTTCGGTAATAGGGAGTGCATCCATATCGGCACGCAGAAGAATGGTTTTTCCCTTGCTGGTATCTCCGCAGGAAACAATAAGTCCGCATTTGCCATAGGAATTTGGTGCATATCCCATTTGTGTTAATTGTTCATAAACATATTGGTAGGTTTCCTGTAAATCAAATTCTACACCAGGATGTGTGTGCAGGTAGCGGCGGTGCGCAATTAATTCATTTTGTAAGGATTTTGATTTTTCTAAAATTTCGTTTGCTATCATGGATGGTCCTCTCTTTTTCTTGATATAACTATTGTACCCCATGAAAGTCTTAATTTCCATATGCAATAACTTGATTTTTCCATCTGTTTTTATTATCTTAATGTTATAGAAGTGTTGTAATCGTGAGGTATTTATTTTGGATAAAGATAGTTTACATTATTATGAACATTTAGCGGAATTATTTCCGAATATCAGTTCGGCATCTTCCGAGATTATCAATCTGCAGGCACTTTTGCAGTTGCCGAAGGGGACGGAGCATTTCTTGTCGGATATTCATGGAGAATATTCTGCATTTTCGCATGTGCTTCGCAATGGTTCAGGTGCAGTACGAAAAAAAATTGATGATGTATTTGGGCATAGTCTGAGTGCGACGGATAAGACGGCGCTGGCAATTTTGATTTATTATCCGCAGAAGAAAATGTCGTTGATTCGAAAATCAGAAATAGATATGGAAAGCTGGTATAAGACCACGTTATATCGTTTGATTGAAGTATGTAAAATCGTTTCTTCCAAGTATACGCGTTCAAAATTGCGCAAAGCTTTGCCAGAGGATTATGCCTATATTATAGAAGAATTGATTACGGAAAAACAGGAAGTACAGAATAAAGAAGCGTATTATGAATCCATTGTGAATACGATTGTGGAATTGGGACAGGCAGAGAGGTTTATTGTCGCATTGTCAGATGTCATTAAGAGACTGGTCATTGACCATCTGCATATTTTAGGAGATATTTATGACAGAGGTTCCGGACCGCACAAGATTCTGGACGAGCTTTGCGACTATCATTCAGTGGATGTGCAGTGGGGCAATCACGATATCGTTTGGATGGGGGCGGCAGCAGGGCATTTGGCATGTATTGCCGCGGTGATTCGCAGCAGCATCCGCTACGGCAATCTCGAGCTTTTGGAGGAAGGCTACGGTATCAATCTGCTGCCATTGGCAACGCTTGCCATGAAAGTTTACGAAGATGACCCATGTGAACGTTTTGTGCAAAAAGACAGCACCAGTACCCATACGAGAATAGAAAATGATTTGATACGAAAAATGCATAAAGCAATCGCCATTATCCGTTTTAAATTGGATGGCCAGCTGATACAACGCTATCCGGAGTTTGGCATGGAGGATCAGCTTCGGCTTTCAAAAATTGATTTTGAAAAGGGAACTGTCTGCATTGAAGAAAAAGAATACAAAATGGAAGATATGCATCTTCCAACGGTAAATCCGGACAATCCTTACGAACTGACGGAGGATGAATTAGAAGTCATGCTGCGTCTGAAATCCTCGTTTCGCCATTGTGAAAAACTCCAGAAACATGTAGAATTTTTGTTAAAACATGGCGGCTTATATAAGATTTATAATGGAAACCTCTTGTATCATGCCTGCGTTCCAATGAACGAAGACGGAAGTTTTACAAAAGTACAGGTCTTTGGAAAAAAATACAGTGGAAAGGCATTGTATGATGTATTAGAATCTTATGTGCGTAAAGCATTTTTTGAAAAGGATAAGGTAATCAAAGAAAAAGGCAGAGACTTGATGTGGTTTCTTTGGACGGCACCCAATTCTCCGATTTACGGACGCCACAAAATGGCCACCTTTGAGCGTTATTTTGTAGATGATGAGGATTTGAAAGAGGAAAATAACAATGCATACTATGGATTGATTGACAAACCGGAAATTTCCAAGAAAATTCTTGCGGAGTTCGGACTAAGCGGCAAGCACGTACATATTGTAAATGGACATGTACCCGTGCGGGCCAAAGAAGGGGAAAAACCAGTAAAAAGCAGAGGAAAAGTTATCGTTATTGATGGCGGTTTTTCAAAAACCTACCATCGGAAAACCGGCATTGCAGGTTATACTTTAACGTATAATTCCCACGGTCTGACACTTTCTGCACATGAACCATTTGTTTCTGCAGATGAAGCGGTACAAAAGGAGCTCGACATGGTTTCAAAGTTTCGTGTCATTGAATATGCAGATGGACGTGTTACGGTTGGAGATACCGATTATGGAAAGAAAATGGAACGGCGTATCAAAGAACTCAAAGAGCTGATCCGGTTGTACCGGTCCGGTGCGATGGCAGAACGGGATTGGAGTCGAAGAAAACGCAGAGAAGATTAAGAAATTTTGTAACAATACATTTTGTTTTAGAATAATTATAGGTGAGATATGGAAAAAGAAAAAATGACGTACAATGTAGATGGGTTTTTATTTGAAGATGAACTAACTGCAGAACTTGCGAAAAAAGAATTAGAAGGTATTCGTTATATTAAGGAGCGCACGGCTTTGGAAAATCCCGAAGTAGTGTTAAAACTGTATAACAAATTGTTGGGGCAGAAATTATTTGTCACTCCTGTAGGGATTCGTTTTATGCTAGAGCTTCAGAATGTGCTTTTGTGTTCGAGCATGATTCAGAGGGAGGAAATTCACCCAATTGAAGTATCTTCCATGATTTTGAAAAAGGAACTGGAAGCATCGGACATTAAGGGCAAAAGTCCTGTGGCAAAAGCGAAGAAAGCCAAAAAGAAGCTGGACGAGAAAGTAGAAGGCAATTACAAAAAGCCATTTTATATCACGCTCTTCTTTGCAATCATTTTTGCATTGTCGATAGTAGGTATGTTTGTTATTGCTGAGATAAGTGGAAATAATGTGAATATCATAAATTACCGGAATGAGATTCTCAACGAGTATTCCGAATGGGAGCAGCAATTGAAGGAAAAAGAAGCCGAACTGAAAGAATGGGAGGCGGAGCTGGAGAGCCGGGAATAGGTTTCGTTTCACATAATGGAATATTATAATAAAGAGGAAGTTATGCAGAAATACACATTTGGAAAATTATTAATTCGTTTTCGAAAAGAGAGACAACTTAAAGTGCTGGAAATTTGCGAGGGCTTGTGTAATGAAATGCTGTACAAGTCCTTTGAAAAAGAAAAGAATATTCTTGATATCTTATTATTTGAACGATTTTTAGAACGTATGGGAGTATCGCCGGAGAAAATTTCATGGATGGTAAACGAAGAGGAATATGCGTATCATATGTGGCAGGAGCAGGTATGTGAAGCCATGGAAAATGCGAAATGGGAGGAATTGGAAAAACTCCTGCGTGCAGACGTTTGTACAAAACAGTATTGTAATGAAACATTGGAAAAACAGTTCTTTCTTTATGCAGATGGCATTTGGAGAGGGACGCAGAAAGACTATGGCAAAGCCATGCAGCAGATCGAAGATGCAGCGAAACTGACAATGCCGGGGATGTTTGACCTATTGGAAAAGAAAGCTTTGCTGAGCACATTGGAACTGCATATACTGATGCTGTATCTGTACTATGGCATTATGGGAAAAAGGCTGAATATCGAAGAAGGAAAAAAACAATTCTTTCTGCTCGAGCAGTACCTTTATCATGGGAAAACGGACATCCATGAAAAGGCAAAATGTTATCCGAAATTGATTTGTATTGGATTACATCTATTCCAAAATAGTTGGAACGTACGGGAGCAGATGCAACTTTGTAGAAAAGCCATTGATATGCTGCGGGAGGATAAGAGCTTTCACGACATTACGGAATTGTTGCGACTTTACCTGCCGTTGCTGGAGCAGAGACAAAGCAGGGAATTTGGCTTTTATAAAAAACAGTACGAAGTATTTTGTGACCTTTTACAAAGTGAAGGCTTTACCATCGATTTTCAACCGGAATGTCTGAACCGGAGTAAGCCAAAGGTGTACATATTGAATGAATATTTTTTTGCAAAGCGAACAGAAAATGGCATGTCACAGGAGGCACTGAGCGAAGGCATTTGTGCACCGGAAACCTATTCCAGAATCGAAAGTGGAAAACGCACCCCGAAACCGAAAAATGTACGTGCACTCACAGAGAAGTTGGAAATTGGCTGGTGCTATTATCGTGGGGAACTGGATACCGATGAGATAGAGGCGTTTGAAATTCGTACTATGCAAAGGATGGCGGATATTGATGGACGCAGATACGATAGTTTAGATTTGTTAGACGATTTGGAAGCATGTTTGGATATGGATAGTGTGATGAACTATCAGTATGTTACCTTATGTAGAAGTATGGCAGAATATCGTCTGGGAAAATTAAGCGCAGATGAGACATGTGACATATTGGAAAACTTATTACATTTGACACAACAGATGGATATGGATACGTCTCGACTGGTCTACTATACCCAGACAGAAGTGGAGATTGTGGGACATTGGGCACAGATACTACGAGAACATGGGAAATATCAAGAGGGAATTCTCTTATGCAAAACTATGATTCAACAGATGCGGCATAGTAAGGTAGGGTTTGAACATCAGTGGAATGGGTTTGCATTTTTATTTCGGGTGTTAAGCTGTTTGTATTTTGCAATTGGAGAATATGAAACTTCTATTAAAGTTGCGAAATATGTAAAACATGAAAGTATAAAAAGAAGAGATGCTTTTAATATTGCAGAAATATTGGATATAATAGCAGATGATTTAGAACATATGGGCAGGCAGTACAGTATAGAGTATCAAAAGCTGTACCGCCAGACATATTATGTAGCAGATTTTTTTGGAATAGAAAGGATAATAGATTTTGCAAGAAAATATTATGAAGAGAAATTTGATTCAGAAATTATCTGGTATGAGTTTCAAATTCCACCTTTCTCGTTGGTAAAATGCTCCAATGGAGAAATTTCATAGTTCGTACTAGAAGCAGATACATCAGTTGTAGTAACCATAAAAGTGAGACAAAGTGTGAGGATAAGTAAAGTTCTAAATTTTTTCATAATAGTGAATTTCCTTTAAATTAGCGTATTTACTAGTATTCTACTACATAAATTTTTAAAAGTGAATGACGTTATGGTATCGAAAAAAGTTTTTTTGTATACCATAACGTCATTCACTTTTTTGGATAAAGGTGTTACTATTTTCATGTAAAGCTTTATGAAAACAAAAATAATTGATTTCGAAAGGAGCAATATTTATTTTATAAGAAAATCCGTAGCAAGTCTGCTGTTAGCATTTATGGTATTCAGTATCATGGGAAATGCTGTGACTTTGGCAAATAATAGTTCGGATACAGAGTTTAATTTTTCATTCTATAATGGTGTGCAAAACTGTACAGAGGGTCGTCAAAAAACAGATACAAGTAAAATATACATGAAATGCACAAGCATTACCGAAGGTAAAAGTTATATTGGATATGCTATGGGCTATAGAACACCAACTGGTGGTAATGCAATGGATTGTTCAAGAGGATTTGGATATGAATTCCGAGCAGGGGTTTATCATTATATGACAAATTGGGTAAAAGAAAATGGTTATTATTATGCGGGTATTAAAGCAGTTCCAAGCGATTCTGTTAATTTTACTGCCAGTGGAAAATGGAGCCCGGATAATGTAAACCAGTATTAAAATGTGAAAGGATGGAGGATGGGTACTTGCCATCCTCTTTTTTGGTGATGGATATGAGAAAAATCGGATATAAGGCAGTGGTTTCTTTATGTTTTTTAGGTGTCTTGGGACTTACTGGATGTGGAAATGATTCCGTGGCTGACAAGACACCACAAGGTATCGTACAGGAAAAAGAGACGGAAATAAGTAATACAGAAATAAATAATGCGGAAATGAATAATGCAGAAGAAGATATTGTGTATGTTGGCTCAGGTTATACAACCAAGGAAAGTCTGTGTACATTACAGGATGTGGTAAATAAAGATGGAATTACATACCAGATTCTCTCATGGGAGAAAACAAAAGAGTTTGGTAATAGGAATAGCGAGACTTTAGTAGACTATCTTGGAGACAGGGTAGATGCGGATAACAATTTTGTAGGGGATGAATGCTATGTGTTTATTACGATAAAGATTACCAATGAGACGGAAGAAACGGTTGAAGTGTGCAGGTGTCCGGGGTCCGTGGCACTTATTGATGAAACCATGCAGGTTTTTTCTATGGGTCCTGATTGTATATACATAGATGAATATTGGTATGGAGGAGACGAGAAGAGTGTACTTTACTATAGATTAGAGCCGGGAGAAAGCATAACCTGTGAATTTGGACAGATGGTATGGGATAGTGAAGTCAATGTAGAAGGCAGAAGCATGTATTATTGGATTAAATTTTTTGAAAATGCAAATGAACCTGCAAACCGATATATTTTACTGGAGGAATAAGTATGCAGCAATATATGCAGATGGAATTAAAACGTGCATTCTGTAATGTGAAATTTATCCTTGCATTTTCCATTGCAATGGCAATCGGTATCTGGCATTTTGTAGAGAATGTACTGCCCTTGGGGCAATATCTGGATATGGGGGAATACCCCCATTCTGCCTTTGGGAAATGGATGGGAGGAGATAATGCATCCCTTCAGCCGATGCTATATTATTTTATTGTGCCAATCCTTTGTGCGATTCCTTATGGAAAGAGTTTTTATTTTGATGCCAAGTCCGGATTTATTGTGCAGCTTATTACAAGAGGGGAGAAAAAGGCTTATATTGCGACAAAGTTCCTATGTTCCTTTTTAAGTGGGGCAGTAATCGCGGTAGTTCCTTTGCTATTTAATTTTTTATTAACCAATACCGTTATACCATCCATTATGCCGCAGACGGGGACAGGATTTTTTCCGATTACGGATGATAGTCTGATGTCGGGGCTGTTTTATACGCATCCGTTTTTGTATGTACTGCTCTATATGCTGATAGATGCGGCATTTTTTGGGATGTTTAATATGATTGCATTGTGGGCAGTCAGTTTTGTCAGCAATGGATTTTGGATTGTGCTGATGCCGTTTTTGTCGTATACGTTTCTGTTCTGTATGATGCAGTTTGTAGGCGAGGTAAGGTTTGCACCTGCATTTTTCTTACGTCCCAGCCAGCCGTACCGTACAGAAGCATGGATTGTACTGCTGGAATTTTTGCTGCTGCTGGGATTGAATCTGTTCTTTTTTATCTGGTATCAGAAAAAGGAGAAGATTAATTATGAGTAGGCTTTGGCATCTTTATGCTTTTGATATAAAGAAAGGCTTTATGGAAAATTGGATAAAGATAGGGATAGCAGTGTTTATGTTTCTGTTTTTTACGAATGTTGCCATAAAAGACAGTTTTATCTATAGTCTTTATCTGCAGCAGGAAACCGGTTTTCTTGGCTATTGGATGATGGTATTGGGAGGCATGTCTGAATACATAAAGACGGATATGAGTATTTTTGAGATTCCTGTGAGCTGGCTTTTGTTTTATGCTTATCTGTTTTATCTGATAGGCTTTTATCCCGTGGCGGATTTGTATGAAAGTGGAACAAAGACATTGCTGTTATCTGAAAGCCGGAATAAGTGGATTATAAGCAAATTCCTATGGATAGCAACAATGGTTGTTCTGTATTTTTTTGTATTTGCACTATGTCTGCTTTTGAATATATGGTTGTTGGAAGCTGGATGGGATTTAGGACTTCTGGAAGTAAAGCAAATGTATGGCATTCTGCAGACTTCCACCGGGCTTTGGCAGATGCTTGGCATATGGTTCGGCGTTCCCATACTGATGTCGGTTGCAATTTCTTATTTTCAGTTTATGGTTTCGATTTATACAAATGCCATAACAGGCTATTGTGTTTCTGTTATTCTGCTTGTGATTTCCGCATACTGGATGAAACCGTTTCTGCCGGCCAATTATCTGATGATTATGAGGACTCATCTGATTGCTGACAATGGAATGAAGACAGCAGATGGTGTTATTTTCGCAATGGCTATCCTGGCATTGTCCGTTATTACAGGCTGGCTGATATTTCGTAGGAAAGACATATATAAAACGGCATAAAAGCCGAAAACAAAATAGGTGAACGATATGAAAATTAAAATAGAACATTTACATAAAACCATAAATAAAGCATGTATATTGGAGGATGTAAATATGGAACTGGAAAGTGGACATATTTACGGATTTCAGGGTGAAAATGGTTCCGGAAAGACGATGTTGCTAAGAGCCATAAGCGGATTGATTCATGCAACGAAAGGAACGATAGCAATAGATGGTAAAATACTTGGCAAGGATATTTCATTTCCACCGGATATGGGAATTTTATTGGAAAATCCAGCATTTCTGAGTGAGTATACCGGATACGACAATTTGAAAATGCTTGCAGGCATTCGTGGAAAAAATCCGGACATAAAAGGCATATTACAGAAGGTCGGTTTAGAACCGGATGATAGAAGAAAATACAGAAAGTATTCATTGGGAATGAAACAGAGACTTGGAATTGCCTGTGCATTTATGGAAAATCCACAGCTTTTGATTTTGGATGAACCATTCAATGCACTGGATAAGGATGGTCAGGAAAAAATTGCAGAAATGATTTTAGAAAAAAAACAAGAAGGATGTCTTGTGCTGCTGACTTCACATGATAAAGAAGAACTGGAACGGTTGTCAGATGAGATATTTTTTGTTGAAAATGGAAAATTTTCAAAAAAATAAAGTGGAGAGTTTCATACGATGAATGGAGTTTTGAACGATAAGAATAAAATAGTAAAAAAATATTTGGTTGTCATATTGATGCTGCTCATACTGCTTTTATTAGTAAGGTGTGTATATGTAAACCTGCAGTATCCAAGTCCTGAAGTCTATACATATGGAAAAGATGAAGTAATTCACATAGGAAATTATGAAATTGCACTCACAGGCTGGGAGTGGGGAAATGGCGAAATCATTCATGAAGTCTATCCGGGATATGTGCTTATAGAAAAGGATGGCGAAGAATATCCAATTGATAAAGAACGTATCGGATTGGCGGAACTAACAATTAAAAAAGTAAAGGATGACAATACGATTTTGGATTTAACTTCTATTTGGTTTGAGTCCGGTGCGTGGGGAAATCAATTTGACATGGAGTTGTTTATGCATCTAAATCCCAAACTGGATGGTCTTTGGCTGGAAATGCAGAAAGGAGATATCGCTACAGTGACATTTCCAATTACAATGCTGGATATCCAGTTTTCTGCAAAATCATGGAAAAATATTGATAATAGGGAATTTTATATTGTATTTCAGTTTTATCCGGAAAAAATACAATTATTATGTAATGAGTGAAATGGGGATTTGCCCCGGAGAAATCATTGATTATAAAATTATAACAAATTTTGGTAACAGTTCAGCCGCCAATGTCATTTAGTTAAGATTTAAAATACTTCCTATATTTGGTAAATAAACCAAAGTTTAAGTCTATGGAAGAAAATCCAGATAGAAGTAAGCAGGAAAATTCTCTTTTTGTTATATTTTGAAAGAAAAACACATGACAAATAAGCAGGTGTAAACCTGCTTATTTGTCATGTGGTGCGTCTAGCGGTGCACGTTTCTAATGGGTGAAAGTCCCTAGTCTACCCTAGTAGTGGGAAGGAGTCTGAGAGGAAATCTACTTGACTGCACGTAACGTGCAGTTTTAGAGTAGAAGAAAGAGTGAAATTAATCTTGTCTTATGGTTGTTATCAGTGTTTGTATTGCTTGAATTTGTTCGGGAGTTAATCCCTTTACGTCTAATATAATGTCCGGTTTATGATTTGTTTTGCCAAGGAGATAGTCTGTGCTGCATTTATATAGATAAGATAATGCAAGCAGATTTTCTGTGCTAGGTGTACGTTCACCGGTTTCATATCCGGATACAATGGAAGGAGAAATGCCAAGTTTTGTGGCAACATCCCTTTGAGATAATCCGTGGTTTATTCTTAATTCTTTTAGTCGTATTGGAAGTGTTTTAATCATGATGTGTTTTCCTCCTACGCTTATTGTAATTATATAGAGTTTACAAATGGAGTTTTTTGCATACGCAAATAGTGTTGAAATAAAGGAAAAAATTTGCTAGTATTATAGTAAAAAAATTACAAATGAAGATTTGGAGGTATTGTTGGAATGAAAAATAAAAAATACATAATAGGAGTGCTGGCAGTTGTTGCAGTTGTGTTAATTGGAACAATAGTATTACTTATAAGTGGTTTTGGAAAAAAAGACAAAATAGAGGTAATTACAAAAACAAAATTAGAAAAAATTGTTAATAAAAGTGAATTATCAACTTTTGAATCTGTATATAATGGAATTTCTGAAGTATTGAATGAAAACAATGAAGAAAAAATTGATTTTTATGTTGCTTATGAAGCAAGGGTAAAAGCTGGAATAAATGTAGAAGAAATCATAATTGATATTGATAGGGATGAAAAAATAATTTCTATTGATATTCCGGAAATTAAAATTACCGAAGTGAATGTGGATATTACTTCTTTGGATTATATTTTTATGAATAATAAAGCAAATACAGAAACGGTTTCTGAAAAAGCTTATAAAGCATGTATAGCGGATGTAAAAACAGAAAGTGAGAAACAAACAGCAATTATAGAATTAGCGGAAGATAATGCAAAAAATATCTTAAAAGCTTTGATAGAACCATTTGTACAGCAGACAGATGGTGCATATACAGTTAGATTTGAATAGTGGGGATGAAAAGAATGAAAAGAATAGTTGCATTTGTAATAATAAGTTCGATGATGTTTACCTGCGTTGCTTGTGGAGAAGAAACTATAACCATGGTGCCGCAGGTTTCGGATATGCGAGCAATTTGTGAATTGGCAACAATGGATTGTTACTATCATAATGTTGCAAAATATAATGAAGAAAATGCGGAGTCTTTTTTATGGTTTACAAAAGATAAACATTTTTGGATTGAATATGCCGGTGTGGTAACACTTGGTGTAGATGTGGCAAAAATTAAAATTGAGGTATTACATAACAAAGTTACTATAACGATTCCAGCGGCAGAGGTTTTAAGCTGTAAAGTGGATGAAGCGACATTAACGGAAGATTCGTTTATTGTAGCTAAAAATTCTGCAGATGTGACGGCAGAAGACCAGACAAATGCATTTAAAGAAGCACAGAGCCAAATGCTGGAGAAAGCATCTAAAGATACTGTGTTATTGGTTCAGGCACAGCAAAGAGTACAATTATTGTTGGAGGATTATGTACAGAATATAGGAAATACGATTGGTATGGAGTATGAAATAGAATGGATATATCTTGAAAATGAGATAGAGTAATGTATTGCTTTTAAAAATGGAGTGAAAATGACAAAAGAAGTTTTTGCAGGATTCGAGATAAAAGAAAGCAGTTAATGAAAAAATAGAAGGCTAAAAAAGAAAAAAGGAAATTTGTGGATTATACAAAAATTTTGTATAAAATCCGAAAAATGTTGTACAAATTTGCAAAATATGGTACGATAAATAAAATGTTTTTGTAACTATATGATATAGCATAGTTGCATATGAAAAAAGAAAAATCGTAATTATAAGAGTACTGAGTAATTATGAAGAATTAAGGTGAATTAAGGTGAATTTATGAAGAAACATAAAAGACTTTTATTTGTTGGTATTGCGGCTTGTTCGTTGTTGTTCGGTGGTTGTGGAAAAGAATTGCATGTGCTGACACCGGAAGAAGAGAGTTTGATCATTCACTATGCTGCATACGCAGTTGCGAAACATAATATTCAGCAGAAGGATGGTATGACGAATGTGGTGGTGTCTGAGACTGATGATGAGACTGATGATGTAACAAATACCGAAAATCTACAGGACGGACAGAATTCAGGCGGCAACGAAGTTGTGCAGGATACAAGAATTACGTTGGCGGAAGCTATTGGACATGGAACAGATTTGACAGTTGCGTATACAGGTTCTTATGTAGCAAAGGACTATGTCGAAGGTACGGTATATGCAGTAGATGCTGAAATCGGAAAGAAATTCTACATAATGAAATTTACCATTAGCAATACAACACAGAATGAGGTTTTGGTAGATAATCTCACCAAAGGATTTAAGTTTAAACTTACTTCTGGAGAAATGAGTGTGAATGGAGAACGAACATTTCTAATGACAGATTTTTCCAGCTACGTAGGTACGATTGGTCCGGGCCAGGCAGTAGAGACAGTTTTGTTGTTTGAAATACCAGAGGGCAGCGCAGACAGTATTGTAGAGCCAACATTGGAAATTTTAATTGACAATACACTGAAAACTGTAAAATTATAAAAAATTACAAAAAAATGATACAAATTGTAGTATGTTATGTTATAATGTAACATATATAGATGATTTTGGGAGGGAAGCTATGGATACTAATATTTTATTAGAGTCTGGGACAAACGAATTAGAGATACTTGAATTTGCATTAGGAAATAACCATTATGGTATTAACGTTGCAAAAATTAAAGAAATTTTACAATACTCACAGGTAACACCTGTTCCTAATTCACATCCAAGTGTAGAAGGTATTTTCATGCCACGAGATGTTATGATTACAGTTATTAATTTGAGAAGATGTCTTGGCATGCCGGACTCAGAGGTAGATGGATTATTTATCATTACGAACTTTAATAAATTAAACGTTGCATTTCATGTAGATCAGGTTATTGGAATTCACAGAGTTTCCTGGGAAGAAATTATCAAACCGGATTCCACATTAAATGGACAGGATGGCAGTGTTTCTACCGGTGTTATTAAGATGAAAGACAGATTAGTGGTAATTCTTGACTTTGAATCTATCGTATCAAGTATTAGTCCGGAAACAGGACTTCGTACAGCAGATATTGATAGTCTTCAGGCAAGGGACAGAAGTGATTCAAGAATTCTTATTGCAGAAGATTCACCACTCCTTGGAAAACTGATTACAGACTGTTTGAAGAAAGCGGGCTATCAGGATTTGATTATGACAGGAAATGGTCAGGAAGCTTGGGATAAGATTTGTGAATTGAAAGCAAGAGGAACACTTTTAGAAGATATTCAGTGTATTATTACGGATATTGAAATGCCACAGATGGATGGTCATCGTCTCACAAAACTTTGTAAGGCAGATGATACAATTAAGAGAATTCCACTTGTTATTTTCTCATCGCTTGTAAATGAAGAAATGAGACGTAAAGGGGAACTGCTTGGTGCAGATGCACAGTTGACAAAACCTGAAATCGGCATGTTGGTTGAAGCAATTGATAATTTGATTGCACAGGCAAGATAGTTAGATGAATTATAAGGGGTGTGATGGATTTGTCACATCCCTTTATGACATTTATTATTTAATATAAAAATTACGGAGAGTTGTTATGAGTTCAGCAGAAAAAGAGCCTATGTATTCTCGCAATGTTTCAAAATCAGAAGAGGAATTTCTTCGAGAGTTTGAAGCGGAATTGAATGAAGAAGATTTGGATAGTTTTTTGAATGTTTTTGATGATATAGAATTGGAGTCTGAGACAAAAGAGGATTTGGACAGTGGTGATGTACAGGAAGAGAGTGAAGGTAGTCCTCTTGATGTATTTACACAGATGGAATTAGTAATGGATGATATACCTATGGAATCTGTGCCTGTAGAATCTGCTCCTGTAAAGACTACACCTATAGAAACTACACCTATAGAAACTACACCTATGGAAACTTCATTTTCTGAAGCGTTTTCATTGGGAGGTGTAGATTTGAATAGTTTATTAAGTGAAACAACAGGTGTGGCATCTTCGGATGAACCGGTTCCTCTTACAGATGAGGAGCTGGCTCTTATGGAGCTTTTTCCATCGGTAGACGAGATTCAGCCGTTGGGAGGTCAGGCTGCATCAGCAGAACAGCCGGCTGGAGATGGTTCCATGGAAGCTATGTTTGCAGAGCTTTTTGGAGCAGATGCAGTTGGCGGAATGAGTGCACCTGCACCAATGGGTGATTCATCGGAGACAATTGATTTGAGTAACATGAATGAAGCTGATTTGATGAGTCTGTTAGCTGGCGATGATGGATTGTCTGATATTGGAAATATGCTTTCCGGCAATGCGAATATAGATGATGATGTATTTGCTGCGTTTGCTGAAGGCGAAATGAGTGTACCTTCTGCAGATGGTGAGGATGAAGAAAGTGGATCCAAGAAAAAAAAGAAGAAAAAGAAGAAAAAAGATGGCAAAGGCGGTATTTTCGGAGGTATTATAGGTTTCTTTAAGATGTTGCTGGATTCAGAAGAAGATGATGAAGTGATTGCCTTGAATACTTCGGATGGTCCTACGGCGGATATGTTATCGAATGAAAACGCAGATATTTTAGCTGCGTTCCAAGATGTTGGAGAGAAACCGGATAAAGGTGATAAAGGAAAGAAAAAGAAAGAAAAGAAGAAAAAGGAAAAGAAAGAGAAACCAAAGAAAGAGAAAAAACCAAAAGAACCAAAGCCGAAGAAAGAAAAGAAACCAAAGGTAGTAGATAATACACCACCGCTTCCAAAAGGACCGGTAATTGCTATCTGGCTGATGGCGGTTTCTTTGTTGGCACTGGTTATGCTGGGAGTAAATCTGATATCTTATAGTTCGCCTCTTTCAGCGGCAAAAGAATATTTTGACAAGGAAGAATATGCGAATGCATATACAGAGCTGTTAGGTCTTGAAATAAAAGAGAAAGATACGCTTTTCTATAATCAGGCAGCTACTTTGGCGGCAGTAGACAGTGAATTGAATGCTTTTGAGGCATTTGCCCTGATGGAACGACATGAACAGGCATTGGATTCTTTGGTTTGTGCGGCTGGCAGATGCAAGGTAAATGCAGATAATGCAGAAATGTATGAATGTCAGGGACAGATGCAGATTCTGCAGGCGGAAATTACAAATAAGCTGTATGAATATTATGGCATGAGCTTTGAAGAAGCTATGGAAATATATGAAAGCAAGAGCAGGGAAGAATACACAATTGCTCTGACTAAAAAATTAAGAAGTTTAGGATTAGTTGAATAATGGTTGCAATTATTGATTACAATGCAGGAAATTTAAAAAGTGTAGAAAAGGCACTGATGGCAGTGGGACAGGAAAGTGTGATTACGAGAGATTTTCATACGATTCTGTCGGCTGACCACGTGATTTTACCGGGCGTAGGTGCGTTTGGTGAAGCGATGGAACAGATCAAACAATATGAATTGGATAAGGTGATTCGTGAAGTAGTTGACAAAAAAACACCATTTTTGGGAATTTGTCTTGGGCTTCAGCTTTTATTTGAGGGAAGTGATGAAAGTCAGGGAGTAGAAGGGCTTCACATTCTGGATGGAAAAATTTTGCGTATACCGGATAAAGAAGGACTCAAAATTCCGCATATTGGCTGGAATTCTTTGGAACTTCAGAATGACGGACGTTTATTTGCGGGATTAAATTCGAACCCATTTGTATATTTTGTACATTCTTATTATTTAAAAGCTGCGGATGAGCAGATTGTGAAAGCAACATGTGATTACAGTACTTGTATACATGCATCCGTGGAAAAAGATAATATTTTTGCTTGTCAATTTCACCCGGAGAAGAGCAGTGAGACAGGACTTACGATTTTAAAGAATTTTGCACAGATTAAGGGAGGGTGTTAGTATGTTTACAAAGAGAATCATCCCTTGTCTGGATGTAAATGGCGGCCGTGTAGTAAAAGGCGTGAATTTTGTGAATTTAGTGGATGCAGGTGATCCGGTGGAAATTGCTGCTGCATATGACAAAGCAGGAGCAGACGAACTTGTATTTTTGGATATTACAGCATCTTCCGATAATCGTGGAACTGTAGTAGACATGGTTCGTCGTGTGGCAGAAAAAGTATTTATTCCATTTACGGTTGGTGGAGGGATTC
This sequence comes from uncultured Lachnobacterium sp., assembly GCA_964449855.1. Taxonomy (GTDB): domain Bacteria; phylum Bacillota; class Clostridia; order Lachnospirales; family Lachnospiraceae; genus Roseburia. Next base: position 3,831 of record CAYVGA010000011.1, on the reverse strand, counting down.
GTACGGTAGAAGATTTTAAGGTGCTTTTGCGTGAAGGTGCGGATAAGATTTCTATTAATTCCTCTGCGATCAACACACCGGAATTGATTAGCAATGCTGCAGATCGTTTTGGCAGCCAGTGTGTCGTAGTAGCCATTGATGCAAGACGCCGTGAAGATGGCAGCGGATGGAATGTATATAAAAATGGCGGCCGAATCGACACGGGATTGGATGCAATTGAATGGGCGATGAAAGCACATCGAATGGGAGCTGGAGAGATTCTGCTGACCAGCATGGATTGTGATGGTACAAAAGCCGGATACGATATTGAATTGACACGTTTGATTTCGCAGAATGTTTCTATTCCGGTGATTGCGTCAGGTGGAGCTGGTACAAAGGAGCATTTTTATGATGCGCTGACCGATGGATGTGCAGATGCAGCTTTAGCAGCATCTTTGTTCCATTTTAAAGAATTGGAAATCTTGGATTTAAAGAATTATCTTGCAGGGCGTGGTGTTCCTGTAAGAAAGTAATTGATGTATAAAGTTTTTGTGTAACTTTTAGTATGAGATTGCTGTTTTGCTTCGTAAGCACGTGATTCAGGATGGATCAATCTATCAGCTGAATCGGTGTTTCGTAGTATGCGAATTGTAATTAGGAAAATGTGAGAAAAACTTAAGATACATGGATAAAAAGCCGATATATATAGAAAGGATAGGAATGTTTTGGTTTTCTGAAAGATACATCAGAACATGATTCTAAAAGAAACGATTATGGCAATGCTTACGAATGACTGGGCGCAGGCTTTGAGTGATGAATTTAAAAAGCCTTATTATAGAGATTTATATAATTTTGTAAAAGCAGAATATGCGAGAACGACCATATATCCGCCTGCGGATGATATCTTTAATGCATTGCATTACACACCTCTTAGTGAAGTAAAGGTTGTTATTTTAGGACAGGATCCATATCATAATGTGAATCAGGCACACGGGCTTTGTTTTTCCGTATTGCCTTCGCAACCGGAGATTCCACCATCTCTACAGAATATTTATAAAGAGCTGGAGGAAGATTTAGGATGTAAAATTCCGAATAACGGCTATTTGGAAAAATGGGCAAAGCAAGGAGTGCTGATGTTGAATACGGTGCTTACCGTAAGAGCACATCAGGCAAATTCTCATCAGAATAAAGGTTGGGAGCAATTTACAGACGCGATTATTCGCGAGGTGAATAAAATAGACAGACCGGTAGTGTATCTCCTTTGGGGCAGACCTGCACAGATAAAGAGTACAATGCTGGACAATCCAAAACATTTGATTTTAAAGGCGCCGCATCCAAGTCCATTGTCTGCATATCGTGGATTTTTTGGATGTAAACACTTCAGCCAGACGAATGATTTCTTGGTTTCTAAAGGATTGGATCCAATCGACTGGCAGATTACAGATATCTAATGGAATAGTTATGAAAGGAGTGATTTTATGGCAAGTATTTATGATTCAAACTCAGTGAGTACGTTATTTTCTAACTTAGGAACAAGTAATACAGGCAGTTCGTCTTTAAATGGATTGTATGGGATTAATTTGTCGGATTATGCCAGCATTAAAAATGGTTCTTATGGTAAATTGGTGAAATCTTATTATGCGTTGGAAGAAGATGGAAATGCAAAAAAAGTAAATTCAAAAAATGACACCGACGATACGGATGCTACAATTAGAAATATCAAAAATGCTGCTGATGAACTAAAAGAAAGTGCACAGGCACTTTATGGCAATAAAGCTCTTTTTGAAAAGGGTAAAGATGGTGAATATAATATGGAAGCAATTTACGAAAAAGTAAATGCTTTTATTGAAGATTATAATTCCACCATTGAAAGTGTTGGTTCTGCAGAAACAGATAGTATTGCAAAAGCCGGTGCAAATATGGTAAACGCTACTTCACAGAATGTAGATATGCTGAAAAAATTGGGAATTTCCGTAAGTAGTGCAGATTATACACTTTCCATTGATAAAGAAAAATTTATGAAGGCAGATATGTCGGATGTAAAGACCATGTTTAGCGGTGTAGGTTCTTTTGCATATCAGGTAGGGGCAAAAGCGTCACGTATTTACACAATGGTAGAAGATAAAGTATCTTCTACAGGTTCGTTCAGCAGCAACAAGACTGAAACTTCCAGCAGCACATCAAAAGATACGGCAAGTACCATTGCGAAAGTAAAGGATTGTGCGAAAGATTTGGTTTCTACAGGAACAGATTTGTATACAAACCGAGAGCTGTTTAACAAAACTTTGGACGGTGAATATGATACTGATGAGATTGCAGAAGAAATTGGTGCATTTATCAAAGACTATAATGATTTAATTATTAGTGCAGAAAATACAAAGAGTTCAGGGATTGCGAGTGCAGTTCAGTCATTAAAAAGTATGACGGATGCATATAAAAAAGATTTGGCTGAAATAGGAATTACCATTGATAAAGAAGATGGTACTTTGAAATTTGATGAAAAAAGCTTTTTAAATGCAGATATGAAAGATGCCAAAACCTTATTTACCGGAACTGGTTCGTTTGCATATCATATAACAGTAAAAGCATCTATGGTTGCAAATCAGGCAGAGACGGAAGCTAATAAGGCAAATACTTACACAGATACTGCTGCATATTCCAATAACTATAATACAGGTTCGATTTTTGATGGAACTATTTAATAGTTACATTTTTCTTTAAAAGACACAAAAAACAAGGAGTAGGAGTGAAAAATCATGTTTTACATGTGATTTTTACGGAAAATTCATCAATTTTGTGTCTCATAAAATATAAATTTTGTATAGGCACAATTTTGACAGACGTATATTCTGCCTATTAGGTATGGGAAAAGTTTTTTTAAAAATGTAAGAAAGCGAACTCTCTGCTTATGATTTCAGATTTATTATAAGAACAAATCTGAAATCATAAGCAGAGAGTTCGCTTTTATAGGTTTTAGATCCTTGTTTTATTAATTGTTATCTTCGTCAAGATTTACGTTGTATACGGTACGTTTACGAGCCATTGCATCGCTTTCTAAGTATTCATCGTATGTGGTCATCTTATCAATGAAGCTTCCGTCTGGAAGGAATTCGATGATACGGTTTGCAGTTGTCTGAACTACCTGATGGTCACGGCAGGAGAAGAGAATTACTCCGGAGAATTTCATCATACCGTTATTTAATGCGGTAATGGATTCCATGTCTAAGTGGTCAGTAGGTTCGTCAAACATGAGAACGTTTGCTGCCTGAATCATCATGCGGGAGAGAAGTACACGTACTTTTTCACCACCGGAAAGTACACGCATTTTCTTTACGCCGTCTTCGCCTGCGAAAAGCATACGTCCTAAGAAACCACGTACATAGGTTACATCTTTGATTTCGGAGTAGCCGGTTAACCAGTCTACGATAAGTTCATCTGTATCGAAAATTTCGGTGTTATCCTTAGGGAAGTAAGCCTGGCTGGTTGTGATTCCCCATTTGTAAGTTCCTTCATCCGGTTCCATTTCGCCTGCAAGGATTTTGAAGAATGTTGTTTTTGCAAGTTCGTTACCGCCTACAAAAGCAATTTTATCTTCACGTCCTACAACGAATGAAATATTATCTAATACTTTTACGCCGTCGATTGTTTTGGAAATCCCATCTACAGTAAGAACTTCGTTACCGATGTCACGCTGTGGACGGAAATCGATGTATGGATATTTACGGCTGGATGGTTTGATTTCATCGAGCTGAATTTTTTCCAAGGCACGTTTACGAGAAGTAGCCTGTTTGGATTTGGAAGCATTTGCAGAGAAACGGGAAATAAATTCCTGTAATTCTTTGATTTTTTCTT
>CAYVGA010000010.1:24520-33989 GCA_964449855.1 uncultured Lachnobacterium sp. | reverse complement strand
GAGGTATATGTATCAACCAATCCACATGAGAAAGCAATGCAGCGTGCCTTGATTCAGTATCGTAATCCCAAAAACTATGATTTGGTGTATGAAGCACTTATGAAAGCGAACAGACAGGATTTAATCGGATTTGATAAGAAATGCTTGATAAAACCTAGAAAATTTGCCGGTGAAAAAAATGGTGTTTGGACAAAGGCTGGTTCCAATACAAATGGAACTTCGAACAAAAAGCCTAAGAAAAAAACCATCCGCAATGTCCATAATAAGAAAAATCGCTAAGCCATGTATTTGTCCGAAATTTTGATTCATGTAATGGCTATTTTATAAAATTATTAAAATGTAAATATGAGAAATTAATATGAAAGAATTTGTAATTCAAAAAAACGAAGAAAATCAAAGATTTGATAAATATTTAAAAAAACTGCTGCCAAATGCGACTACAAGTTTTCTTTATAAAATGATGCGCAAGAAAAACATCGTTATTAATAAGAAGAAAGCGACCGGAAATGAAAAGCTGGTCGCTGGTGATGTCGTTCAGGTGTTTTTAAGTGATGAGACCTTTGACAAGTTTCATATGGATTTGGAAACTTTAAAAAAAGAATATGATAGGTTAAAGAGTTTAACTCTGAAAGGAATTAAAATCGTTTATGAAGATGAAGAAATGATAATCGCAGATAAACCATACAATATGCTTTCGCAAAAAGCATCGGATAAGGATGTATCGGCAAATGAACATCTTCTAGGTTATATGATAAACAAGGGGGAGTTATCCTTTGAAACATTCCAGACATTTAAACCGTCAGTAGTGAATCGTTTAGATCGAAATACTACAGGTTTGCTTTTGTTTGGAAAGACCTTAAATGCCTTACAGGAACTTGGCGAAGGCATTCGTGAACGCTCGATTGAGAAATATTATCGTGCGGTTGTCGCCGGTGAATTAAAGGAATCTTTGGAATTAAAGGGATATCTGTTAAAAGATGAGAAGACAAATAAAGTGTCTTATCATAAAGAACAGGTAGAAGGTTCTGACTACATCGAAACCCGTGTGAAACCTTTGCAATCTAAGAATGGTTTAACTTTAGTTGAGCTGCATCTGATTACCGGAAAAACACATCAGATTCGATTGCATTTGTCTAGTATCGGACATCCAATTTTGGGAGATATGAAGTATGGCGATGCAAAGGTCAATAAAAAGTATTATGAAAGTCATAAGGTAAATCATCAGTTATTGCATGCATACCGATTGGAATTTCCAGACGGACAAGTAGTTGTAGCTGAACCAGCGAAAATATTTGAGAAACTCCTGCAATAATTACGAATAGGATAAACTATGTCAACATGGAATTCAAGAGGACTTCGAGGCTCTACCTTAGAAGACCTCATCAACCGAACAAACGAAAAATATTTACAAAATAATTTAGCATTAATTCAAAAGATACCTACGCCGATTACACCAATTACGATTGATAAAACAACCAGACACATTACTTTAGCTTATTTTGATCAAAAGAGTACGGTTGACTATATAGGTGTCGTGCAGGGTGTGCCGGTTTGTTTTGATGCAAAAGAATGTCACACGGATACGTTTCCATTAGCAAATATCCATGAACATCAGGTAGAATTCATGCGAAATTATGAAAAACAGGATGGAATTGCCTTTATTTTAATTTCCTATACACATAGAAATTCATTTTATTATATGCGTTTTGAGGAATTATATAAATTTTGGAATCGCAAATTAGAAGGTGGTCGAAAAAGCTTTCGATATGAGGAATTAGATGAGAAATTTTTCTTGAAAGAGACACCGGGGGTATTTATTCCATATCTGGAAGCATTACAAAAAGACCTTGAGATGCGATAATGCAGGCAATTAGAATATTATATATAACAAAAAATCATGGGTACTCAAGTTGACACGAGTACCTTATTATTTTATAATGAATTCTAATTATGATAGTGTACCACTATACTAAAGTGAGGGTTATATTATGAAAAACAAATTATTACATACACCAGACGGTGTGAGAGACCTCTATAATGAAGATTATAAGAAAAAATTAGACATACAGGAAAAGTTGCATCATGTATTTGAGGAATATGGTTGCTTAGATATTCAGACACCAACTTTTGAATATTTTGATGTATTTAGTAAACAGCTTGGAACAACACCTTCTAAGGATTTGTTTAAGTTCTTTGATACCGAAGGAAATACAGTTGTACTTCGTCCGGACTTTACACCATCGATTGCCAGATGTACAGCAAAGTATTTTGACCCGGAAAATGAACCTGTAAAACTTTGTTATATGGGAAATACATTTACAAATGCATCAAAATATCAAGGACGTTTAAAAGAAACAACACAGTGTGGTGTAGAGTTTATCGGTGATGGTTCGGCTGAAGCAGATGCACAGATGCTGGCTATGGTTGTGGATTCTTTAAAAGCAATTGGTATGAAGGAATTCCAGATTTCTGTTGGTCATGCAGGATTTTTTGATGCACTGCTGGATGCGGCAGAACTTCGAAGAAAACAGGCAAACAAGCTTCGTACACTTTTAGATAACAAGAATTTCTTGGATGTAGAAGTTTTTGTAGAAGAATTGGATGTAGAAAGCCGCTTAAAAAATCTTTTCTTGTTGTTGGCTGATTTTGATATTACAGACGAAGATTTAGAAAATGCAAAAAAATGGGCAGTGGATTATCCAAAGGTAGCAAAGGCTATTGATTCTTTAGATGAGTTAAATCAAAATGTAAAAGCAAAAGATATTAAACAGTTTATCTCTTTCGACCTTGGTATGATTAGTAATTATGAATATTATACAGGTATTATTTTTGCAGGTTATACCTATGGTTTAGGTGAACCGATTGTAAAAGGCGGTCGTTATGATACCTTGATGAGCAATTTTGATAAAGATGCTCCTGCGATTGGTTTTGCATTTGTCGTTGATCAGCTTCTTTCTGCAATCTCTGTTAAAAAAGAGGTAGAAGAAGACCGTTATTTGACATTTGCCCTAGGAAAAGGTCGTTTAGCGAAGAAAACCTTACAGATTTTTGAACAGATTGGTATTACCTGTGAAGAAATTTTTGACCCACATACACGTAAACTGATTTTTGTAAATGAAGAATTAAAATTACGTTTCTTCTTATCCAAAGGTCCGGATGTGCCTACTTACGTAGAACATGGTGCGGCAGATATCGGTATTGTTGGAAAAGATACCATTTTAGAAGAAGGCAGAAATATTTATGAAGTCTTAGACTTAGGCTTTGGAAAATGCAGAATGTGTATTTGTGGTCCGGAATCTGCGAAAGAATTCTTACAGCATCAGGAACAGATTCGCGTGGCAACCAAATATCCACAGATTGCAAAGGATTATTTCTATAACAAAAAGCATCAGACAGTTGAAATTATTAAATTAAATGGTTCTATTGAATTGGCACCAATCGTTGGACTTTCCGATGTGATTTGTGATATTGTAGAAACAGGTGCAACACTTCGAGAAAACGGACTCGATGTATTAGAAGAGGTTTGTCCATTGTCTGCCCGCATGGTAGTAAATGAAGTGAGCATGAAGATGGAAAATGAACGAATTACAAAGCTGATTCGAGATTTAAAGTCCGTACTATAATTTAAAATATAAATAATTAGGAAGATGAGAGCCTGTTATTTTGGAGGTTTAGATAATGAGAATACTTGCATTAAATAAAGAAACAAAAAATGATTTATTAGAGAGTTTGTTAAAACGCAGTCCGAACCACTATGGTGAATTTGAAGGACGTGTAAATGAAATCGTAAACAATGTAAGAGAACGAAAAGACGCAGCACTTTTCGAATACACAGAAAAATTTGATGGTGCAAAAATTGATGCAGATTCCATTCTTGTAACAGAAGAAGAAATCGCAGAAGCATACGAACAGGTAGATGCAAAACTTTTGGAAATTATTCGTAAATCTAAAGTAAATATTGAAAAATATCATGCAAAACAGTTACAGAATTCTTGGTTTACAACAGAAGAAGGCATTATCCTTGGACAGAAAGTAACACCGCTTGATGTAGCCGGAGTATACGTACCGGGTGGTAAAGCAGTATATCCATCTTCCGTATTGATGAATGTTATGCCGGCTAAAGTAGCAGGTGTTCGTAAAATTATTATGACAACACCACCTGGAAAAGATGGTAAAGTATATGCAACAACACTTGTAGCTGCCAAAGAAGCCGGTGTAGATGAAATCTACAAAGTAGGCGGTGCGCAGGCAGTTGCAGCAATGGCGTTTGGTACAGAAAGCGTTCCAAAGGTAGATAAAATCGTAGGACCTGGAAATATCTATGTAGCTTTGGCGAAAAAAGCCGTATTTGGTTATGTAAGTATTGACTCTATTGCCGGACCAAGTGAAATTCTTGTACTGGCAGATGAAACTGCAAATCCAAAATTTGTTGCAGCGGATTTACTTTCACAGGCAGAGCACGATGAGCTTGCATCTGCAATTCTCATCACCACAAGCAAAGAGTTGGCAGAACAGGTTTCTGTAGAAGTAGATAAATTTGTAGCAGTATTATCCAGAAAAGAGATTATCCGGAAATCTTTGGATAATTACGGATACATCTTAGTGGCTGAAAATATAGAAGATGCAATTGATGCTACAAATGAAATTGCATCCGAACACTTAGAAGTGGTAACAAAGAATCCATTTGAAACTATGACAAAGATTCGTAATGCAGGTGCAATTTTCCTTGGTGAATATTCTTCTGAACCACTTGGTGATTATTTTGCCGGTCCAAATCATGTATTACCTACAAATGGAACTGCGAAATTCTTCTCACCATTGAGTGTAGATGATTTTATTAAAAAATCCAGCATTATTAATTATTCAAAAGAAGCTTTACAGGCAGTTTACAAAGACATCGTAGATTTTGCAGAGGCAGAACAATTGACTGCACATGCAAATTCAATTCGTGTAAGATTTGAAGATTAAGTCGATTTTTGGAAAAATTAGTAGTTTATAGAATAATTATGAAATATTTATAGAAATCTTGTTTGTGTTTTCATGCAAAGTGGTCTATAATGAATGTTAAATCGGAGGATAACTGATATGTCAAATAGAATTTCAAGTGTAAGTAGAAAAACAAGAGAGACAGATATTGAGATGACCTTTGTCATTGATGGGATTGGTAGTGCGTCCATTTATACCGGTATCGGTTTTTTTGATCATATGATAGAAGGCTTTGCAAAACACGGATTTTTTGATTTGAAATTGACTTGTGAAGGTGATTTAGAGGTTGATACCCATCATACGGTAGAAGATTGTGGTATTGTACTTGGACAGGCTATCAAAGAAGCAATTGGCGATAAAAAGGGTATTCGACGCTATGGAAATTTTATTCTTCCAATGGATGAAAGTCTTGTACTTTGTGCTGTGGATTTGTGTGGCAGACCATATTTTTCATGGGATGCTAATTTTACAGTTCCACAAATCGGTGATTTGGAATCCGAAATGATAAAAGAATTTTTCTATGCAGTATCTTATTCTGCCGGAATGAATTTACATATAAAAGTACTTACACCTGGAAATAATCATCATATGGCAGAAGCTATGTTCAAAGCATTTGCGAAAGCATTGGATGAAGCGACATCTGTAGATCCTCGAATTACGGATATATTGTCAACGAAAGGAAGCTTATAATGGAAACCAAAAATATAGTTGCTACTTTATACTTAAAAGATGGCAAGGCTGTAAAATCTACAAATGATTTTACAGAAATTGAAGATGTATATCACTTATGTCAAATGTATAATGACAGTGGTATTGATAAAATTGTAATCTTGGATTTGTCAACGAGTGATGACGAACATGAAAAGAACATCAATACCATTAAGAATTTAAACAGAAACTTAGAGATTAAAGTGTGTGCGGGTGGAAATATCAACCGCATCGAAGATATCAAAAAACTTTTATATGCAGGCTGTATGCAGGTAATGTTAAATGCAGCAAAGCCAAGCAGCATTGGTTTGGCAGAAGAAGCCAGCCAGCGTTTTGGAAAAGACAGAATTGTTCTTTCCGTACATAATGTAGATTTTATTTATAAACATAAAACACATATTGAAGAAACATTCCATGAATTATATATCTTGGATCCAAAGATTTTAGATGCAATTGATAATCTTACCAATATTCCATATGTGGTAAAGACAACTTCTTGGGAATACAGTGATATTTTATTCTTGTTAAGCAGAAGGAATATTCGTGGTGTAACAGGTCCGTTGTTTAATAACAGTAAAACCGATGTTATGAAATTGAAATCATGTCTTTCCGCTGATGGTATTAAAATGGACAATTTTGCTCCAGATTTGCAGTGGTCTGATTTGAAAGTCGGAGCAGACGGATTGGTTCCGGTTATTGTACAGGATTACCGTACGGACGAAGTACTGATGCTTGCTTATATGGATGAAGAAGCATTTAACAATACGATTAATGTCGGCAAAATGACTTATTACAGCCGCAGTCGTCAGGCTCAGTGGTTAAAGGGTGAAACATCCGGTCATTACCAGTATGTTAAATCTTTAACAGCAGATTGTGATTTTGACACGATTCTTGCAAAAGTTTCACAGGTCGGTGTAGCCTGCCATACCGGAAATCCAACCTGTTTCTTCAATAATATCGTAAAGAAAGAATATATCGAGAAGAACCCTTTAAAGGTATTCGATGAAGTATATGGTATTATTAAGGACCGTAAAGAACATCCAAAGGAAGGCTCTTACACGAACTATTTGTTTGATAAAGGTGTAGACAAGATCTTAAAGAAATTGGGTGAAGAAAGTACGGAAATCGTAATTGCTGCGAAGAATCCGGACCCGGAAGAAATCAAATATGAAATTTCTGATTTCCTATACCATTGTATGGTGCTGATGGTAGAAAAGGGAGTTACCTGGGAAGATATTACGCAGGAGCTTTCTCAGAGATAAATTAGAATCAAAGTAACTATTCAGTACCTGAATAATTACAAACCAAGGAATAAAAAGACAGTATCTTTTAAAAGGGTACTGTCTTTTTAAATATCACTACAACAAGTTGATTTGTACATTGAATAAAGAAACGGCTTGTTTTAAGAAAAAAGAGAAAACTTTTTGTTTTCATCTGGAAAATTGGAAAGAGGTTGTGGAATACATTTGTGTTTTTTACGAGAAAAAGCTATAATTGATACATAAGAGAAATTTTATCTAACATGCTTAATTAGGAGCATAAGGAAAAGGAAATGAGTAATAATATATGAAAATATTCAAAAAGGTCATAATTTTTATTAGTATCGTTATTTTATGTATGGCAGGAGCTCTGTTTGTTCTTGCATCAAAAGGAATGGGAATCTCGAAAGGAAATTGTATCATTTCCGGAAATGATACATATATGCTGGTATTGGATAATTCACCGATCGTGATGTCAAATCAGACAAATAATGCGAATATATTCCAAGGTTTGAGTGATGGAGATGGAATACTTGTGCTTCATGATGGTATTGCAGAATCTTATCCAGGTCAAACAGGAATTTATTTTGTTATAAAAACCAGCAATGGTGATATCACGGATATCTCAAAAGATGTACTTCGTGAACTTGCAAAATTAGGCTGGATAGAGGATGTACTAGAAGATTCAGATGAGGTTAATCCAGAAGCAGACAAAAATGCAGATAGTGAGATATTGGTTGAAGACGACGTAAGTTTAATTGTACCAGAAGGCATGACCGTTCAGACACGTATTGATACGCCGAAAGGATATACACGTACAGACACAACCGATGATGAGAATTTTACGAATTTTGTACGAAATTATCCGTTGAAAGAGGATAAAAGTCCTGTTTTGTTATATGATGGTTCCGAAAAACGAAACCAATCTGCGCATATAGCCGTATTAGAACTTCCAATCGAAGCAGAAGATTTGCAACAGTGTGCAGATTCCATTATGCGAATCTATGCAGAATATTATTATGCAACAGAACAGTATGATAAGATAAATTTCCATTTTGTGAATGGATTTTTAGCGGAATATTCGAAATGGCGGCAGGGATACCGCATTTCATTTCAGGGCAATGACACAAGTTGGACACAATCGGCTGATTTTGATGATTCCTATGCATGTTTTCAGAAATTTATGAGAATTGTCTTTGCTTATGCGGGAACTTTATCTATGGAACAGGAATCTACGACGATTTCATTAGAGGAAGCACAGGTTGGCGATGTGTTTTTAAAAGGAGGAAGTCCGGGGCATGTAGTGATGATTCTGGATGTTTGTATGAATGAGCAGGGAGAAAAAGCTTATTTATTGGCACAAGGATATATGCCGGCGCAGGAATTTCATATTTTGAAGAATCCACTGCACGAGGATGATCCATGGTATTATGAAGAGGAGATTACGTATCCGCTTCGGACACCGGAATATACATTTTCTGAAGGAAGCTTGAGAAGATTAAGCTACTAATTTGTAATTTTGAAAGTAGGTGAGAATATGGCAGACCTAACTTATATAGATGCACAAGAACATGGTATTGATACATCTATGATAAAGGTTTGTAAAAAACTTCGAAATTTGGCAAAGCTGGACCGTATTGTATTAGATGAAACAGAACATCGAAGTGGATTAAATAAGCATCTTTTTGATTATATTGAATATTGTGGAAAAGATGTGTTGGAATTTGTGAAACAATATTTGTCCAATTTGCAGCCATATATGATTGAACGCAGAAAAGACCAGGAACCAGATAACGCTTTCATTTGTGTAGTGGATAATTTGTACAGAGTATCTGTTTATATAAAAGTAAATGCAAAACAATTTGAAGAAGTGATTGTTTCATTCCATGAAGACAATATTCGTGGTGTTGCAAAAACAAATTATATCATAAAAGCAGATACACAAAAATTGGTATGAAGTGTCAGGATGTATTTATTGTAGACAAAAGAACAATTCATCAGCAGTTGGTATCCTACTGTAATGATTATATTCGGGATTTGTATACCAGTAATTTAGAATTGGATTTTGATAAGATTGAAGTATTTTCTATGTTACAGCAAATCTCCTTTACTTCCTATGGTCAGGATACGTTTTCAAGTATTTCATTGCTGATTGATAGCTGGTGTGTACAGAATGATTTTATTAGTAAATCAGTTGCCGACAGTGCTTTGGTAACATTCGCACAGAATTTAAAGCTGACAACAGAACAGCAGGAAGAGCTGAAAATGCTGCTTGACGAAAAATACAGTGTAACAAGTATTCGTCGAATTGACATGGTGCTGGATCGTGTAAAAGATAATCTTGCATTGATTTATAATAAAGAAAATTAGAATGCTTAAAATAATCAAAACGCAACTTCCGGAAACAGTTTTAACAAAGATAAATTAAAAAGTAGAATTTCAATTATTAACAAAATTTGGCAAAAAAGGCATTATCCAAAATATATAGGTAATGCCTTTTTCTTAATTTCGATTTT
>CAYVGA010000010.1:7040-24420 GCA_964449855.1 uncultured Lachnobacterium sp. | reverse complement strand
AAAAAAGGCATTATCCAAAATATATAGGTAATGCCTTTTTCTTAATTTCGATTTTGGGGTTTACTAAAAGACATATGGTAAAACGAAAAGTCAAATATCTACATTGAGATCTAAAGATAATTTCCTTTTAGGTCTATACAAATAATTGCTTGTATCCAGGGAAATTTTTCTTCTAATTTATCTTATTTAAAGTATATAATTAGGTCTCATTTCAAATCCACTTTCATTTTTCCTAACAAAAACACAATTTCGAGGGAGTAAATTTACTTAAACTTAATCTTAATTGAATTTAGGTGAAACTTTTTGAAGATAAATTACGTTTATATATATGAAGGCGGTGAGAATTTGAGTGAAAAAGAAATCATACGAAATCTTAAAAACGGAGAAAATGCATATATTGAATATATCGTATCGACTTATTATGACGAAATTTATTGTTATTTGTGTAGAAAACTTGGAAATGAAACAGAGGCAGAAGATGTAACACAGGAAGTATTCACAAAGTTTTTTGCCAATATACATAGCTATCAAGAGCGAGGAAAACTGAAACACTATCTTCTGAAAATGGCAACAAATGCGTCAAATGATGTGTTTCGAAAAAGCAAGCCCGTGATATCGTTCGATGAAGCTGGCGATCTACAGGATTGGAATCTTTCTCCATCAGAACTTTTGGAACAAAAGGAGGAAGCGGAAAGAGTAAAAAGAGCTTTGCAGATATTGTCTGTCCAGCAGAGGGAAGTCATCATTTTACGATTTTATCACGAATTGCCATTTTGGGATATTGCACGTATTACGGATTCTAATTTGTCTACTGTAAAGACAAGGTACCGACGCGGGATGGCACAATTAAAGAAAATTTTGAAGTAACAATTTTGGAGGTGGATTATGAAAGATAACAGAAAAATAGAAGAATGGTTAAGTTCTTATGAAATTGCACAGCCAAAGGAAGAACAGATAAAAGCATGTATAAAAAAATCACAAGAAGTTTTTAAAGTACAAACTGTAAGACGTGCAGATTCGCTTTGGTTCTTTATGGAAACACAGATGAAATTTATGAAAAGAGAAATTTTGTTTTCTTTTTGTCTTTCGGTTGGACTTTTATTTGCATTACGGTTATTTCAATCTCTTTGGAAAATGGAATGTCTTTCAGATGTTTCCGTGGGAATTGCACCATTTTTGGTTGTACCGATTATACGGTCGATTGCCAAGAGCAGGCAGGATGGAATGATGGAGTTGGAAACATCTGCCAAATTTGGTTTGGGAAAAATTATTACGGCACGAACGATTTTCAATCAGGGATTGGCAATATGCATGATTTTTCTAATCTGGCTGTGTAATAGTGTTTTTATGGAAGTATTTGTTTTGAACCGTTTGCTATTTTCTTTTATTTCTTTTGAGATAGCAGCTATCTGTTTTTTATGGTTTGGAACATCTTCTGTGATTGTAGGAATCTGTTCAGCGGCAGGATGGACGATATGGACGTGGATTCTTTTGGGATGGGAAGATATCGCATTTTTACTATGGAATGTAAATAGTTTGGTATTGGGATGTATAACCATGTTTTTGTGTGTAGTAAGTATGTTGACATTGTATAGATATGTTAAAAATTTATCATTTGAAAGTGAGGATGCAAGATGGAACTTCGAATAGACAGAGTAACAAAACAATATGGAAAAAAGATAGCAGTGGAAAGGCTTTCTGTGACATTACATAGTGGAGTGTATGGACTTTTGGGAGCAAATGGTGCAGGAAAGACAACACTGATGCGTATGCTTGCAGATTTGCTGCAGCCGACGGCCGGAGATATTACATTGGATGGAGTATCCATTTATGAATTAGGTGAAGACTATCGGGATTTATTAGGCTATCTGCCACAGAATTTTGGGTTTTATCCGGATTTTACGGCACAGGATTTTATGCATTATTTAGCTGCGGTAAAAGGGATAGAAAAAAGGACTGCGAAAGAAAAGACGAAAGAACTGCTTCAACTGGTTGGTCTGGCAGAGCATGCCAGACAAAAAGTGAAAACTTTTTCCGGTGGTATGGTCAGAAGACTTGGAATTGCACAGGCACTTTTGAATGATCCAACGTTTTTGATTTTGGATGAACCAACAGCAGGATTAGACCCGAAAGAACGTATCCGGTTTCGGAATCTGATTAGTGAGATTTCTGCCGAACGAATTGTGATACTTTCGACACATATTGTATCGGATGTAGAAAGTATTGCGAATGAAATACTATTGATGAAAGATGGGCAGTTACTGAAAAAGGGAACGACATCGGAAATTGCGGCTTTGGCTGATGGAAAGGTTTGGAGTGCCTGTGTACCGCAGGAAAGTGTATCACAATTACAAAAGCATGGTATTATTGCAAATATCAAATTAAATGGAGAGATGGCTGAGCTTCGTATTGTCACAGACGAATGTCCGATTGCCGGAGCCGTACAGATACCGCCGACTTTGGAAGACGCATATCTGTATTGCTTCGGAGAAGAGGCATAGTGTAACAGTCAGCCGCAGGCTATGGGAACTGGAGGAAATGCTAATAGATGAAAAATATAGTATATTTTGAATTGAAGAAAATTTTAAATATAAGAAAAGTAGTTGTTCTAAGTGTGTTATTGATTTTACTCTGTATTGGCAGTTTTGCCATTATTTCTGCAATGGGCAATTGGAAAGGGGCAGCCGAAATGCTTTCTTTTTATCAGGGCTCAGTAGAAAATAATCCTCAAATTGAAGCAGCTAAGGAACGTTATGAGGAATTATATGAACAATATATTGCAAAAGATGTTGAAATGGATGAGGCAACCTGGGAAGAATACTTGGATTTGGAATATCCATTATGGTTGGAAAATTGTGATGAGGTAAGAAAATCCAACTTACAGAAAATAGGATTTGAAGCAGATACCCTGGTAATTGGAGACAGCATATTTTATGCATTTGCAGAAGAGTTTATTGCAAATTATCTGCCGCTTATTTTAGGATCTGTGATTGCGTTTTTGCTTGCCCCTGTATTTGCTTCGGAATATGCAAATCAGATGGACGGATTGATTTTGTCTGCGAAACATGGAAAAAAGAACTTGATTTTTGGAAAGCTGATAGCTTCCGGTTTGGTAGTTTTGGCTGTCTATGGCTTTGTAATGGGAATATTTACGATACTATCACTTTGTATGCATGGTATTGGGGATTTAAACGCCAGCTTTGTATTTGCTGCGGATAATGTGTTTATTTATCTGTCATCGCCATTCAATTTTTCTGTTGGAGAATATCTTTGGGTATTACTCGGATGTTCCTTGCTGGGTTGTATAGGTGTCGGATGTATGACATTATTTATTTCCTCTAAATGCCGGAGTCCACTTTCTGTATCTATGCTAAGTCTGGCATTCGTGTATGTACCAATATTGGCATTTAAAATGTTGGGTGAAAATGAAGGGCTTGTGCCAAATATCTTACGGCTATTTCATGGAGCAGTTATGGGAGTGCGTACGCTGTTTTCCGATTATTTTCCGGTGCAGTTTGGAAGCCTGACCATGACGATGCCGGTAATCAGCATTACTTTCTTGTGTATCAGTAGTGTGATGTTTGGTATATTTGCATTTCGTGGTTTCCAAAAGCAACAGGTTTAAAATTAGTGGGGCGTATAGAAAAAATACGCCCTTACTATTCATAAAAAATTAAGAATTTTCTATTTTTATTCTAAGATATTTCTAAGAATTCAGACATATGTTGTCAAAAATTCCCATTTAAAATAAAACATGTAAAAATTACAAAAGAAAAGGAACTATTATGTGTAAAAAGAAAATCGTACATTATTTTATCATTGTTCTATATGGAATATTGTTATTGGGAATTCTAACAGGAACAGGAAATTTGTTTGGCAGCCGGGTGGACTGGCTGAGCCAGCATACGGTATTTCCGGATACCTTTCGTCAGATATTCTATGAAAGCGGAACACTGGTGCCGGAATTTCTATTTGATATTGGGGGCGGACAGAATATCTTTCACTTTGCATATTATGGACTGCTTAGTCCTTTGATTCTGCCATCGTATGTTCTGCCTTTTATAGATATGACAACTTACATCATCTGTATGAGCGTGGCATCTTATCTGGTTTCCGGGTGTTTGGTTTATGAATTTTTACAAAAACAATTTCGAAAAGAAAGTGCACTTTGGGCAGGGATTTTGTTTTTGACTTTGCCGCCAATGACATTTCATTTTCATCGTCATGTGATGTTTGTATGGTACATGCCATTTTTCATTTTGGCATTAATGGGCATAGACAGATATTTTGAAAAAAAGAAAAGTGGTCTTTTTGTCATCAGTGTTTGCTGCATGATTTTAACAAACTATATGTTTAGTGTGGGATGTCTGGTCTTTTTGTTTGCATATGCTGTATTTCAGATTTTAAAGAAAGAGCACTTCTTATGGAAAGAATTTGGAAAAATCATATTTGAAAGCATAATCCTGTTTTTGATACCGGTGTTTATGACGGCATTTCTGTTATTGCCGACGGCATATGGACTTTTTTCAAATGAAAGGTCTGGTGGAAGCGAAATTACGTTTTGGGATATGGCAGTTCCATCTTTGGAGGAATATTTTTATACGCCTTACAGTATGGGGATATCCGCAATCATGCTGATCGTAATAGTAGGCAATCTGCTTTATCCAAAGAGGAAAAAATCAGATTTGTTTTTGACAGGATTTACCTGTTTTGTTCTATTGTGTCCGGTACTCTTGTATGTATTAAATGGTACATTATATATAAGAGGAAAAGCATTGATAGCTTGTTCGGTCTTATTTTTATATCAGCTCTGCCAGTTTGTGGAGCGAAGTCTGCAAAAAGAAATTCCTATGAAAAAAGCATTTTTCCTTTCGCTGGTCTGGCTGTTATTGCTCGTTGTCCTGCGTTTGGAAAATGGTTTGGTAGGCATGGGATTACTTATAGAGCTGTTTTTATTATATTATTTTCGAAACAAGAAAAAGGTGTGGCATATTGCCCCAATTCTGATGGCTTTGATTGCGTCTTTTGCTGCAAATTGGAGCAGTGAAACTTATGTAACAAAGGATTATTACGAAGAAATGTATACTGAAGAGATTGCAGAGCTTATGACCTATACCGAAGGGAACTTCTATCGCACGAATATCGCCTATCGGGAAATGGATACGGCCAATCGCGTATATGGTGAAAATTTTTATGGTACTTCTGTGTATGCTTCTACTTATAATTCCTTGTATCAATCATTCTATGATACGGAGCTAGGAAATAATGAAGCGCATCGGAATGCCTTTA
The DNA here is from genome assembly GCA_964449855.1 of uncultured Lachnobacterium sp. Lineage (GTDB taxonomy): Bacteria > Bacillota > Clostridia > Lachnospirales > Lachnospiraceae > Roseburia. Next base: position 19,131 of record CAYVGA010000010.1, on the reverse strand, counting down.
TGACAACCGGAGTACGAAATGAATATTTTTATCAGTTTATGGGAACGAAATACATTATCGGTAAGAAAGACCCCGGGATGCAGTATGAGCTGGTAAAAAAAGGAGAACATTTGAATCTTTATGAAAATAAAAAAGCGTTTCCGGTAGTTTATAAAAGTCAAACACTTATGTGTGAAACAGCATTTTCCAAGTTGGAATTTCCTTACAATATAGAGGCACTTATGACACGTACCATTTTGGAGGAGGATGCAATTTCATTCGAGGATAGCTGTCAAATAAATGATGGCGATATGATTACGAAAACCTGTTTTGAAAAAGCAGACGTTTCAGACACCTATACATTTATACAGGAACAAGAGGAAAATTATACCATAAATCTGGATGAACGTTATCGAAATAAAGTCCTTTATTTGGAATTTGATATCTATAATGAGGGAGCATATCAAAATGAAGAGGATATTCTGATTACAATAAATGATGTGACGAATAAATTGACGGATGTGGAGTGGCTGTATTACAACGGAAACACGACATTTACCTATATCATACCAATGGAAGATACAACGCGTCTTCGTATTCAGATTTCAAAGGGGAAATATGATATTCGAAATCTAAATATGTATATTGCAGAACCTTTGGATACAGGTTATGAAGAAGCAAAAGATTTGAAAATTGATAAAGCAGCTTCTGAAATTACCTGCAAAGTTCGTGCAGAACAGGGAGAGTATCTAGTGACTTCCTTTCCATATGACGAGGGTTTTTCCGCATATGTCAATGGAGAAGAAACAGAAATTCAGTGCGTGAACAAAGCTTTTTTAGGCATTCCATTACAGGAGGGCGAAAATGAAATTGTGATTCAATATCATGCCCCGTTTTTCCGGCTGGGAATTCTGGTAAGCTGTCTGGGGATATGCTTGTGGATGATACAGATATTTTGTATCCGACAGTCAATCAGATGCCGGAATATATACTTGGAGATAACACCATAGAAGGAGGAGGTACAAATGAAAATATCAGTCATAGTGCCATGTTATAATGAGCAGGAATCCATTGGATTATTTTATGAAGAAATCCACAAAGTCGCAGCAGAAATGGAGTATGCGTTTGAATTTCTATTTATCAATGATGGTTCCACAGATGAAACATTAAACTGTTTAAAAGAGCTGCATGCAAAAGATGCTCGTGTAAACTACATTTCTTTTTCGAGAAATTTCGGGAAAGAGGCGGCCATTTATGCCGGATTTGTAAAAGCATCTGGAGATTATGTGGTTATGATGGATGCAGATTTACAGGATCCACCTCATCTATTGCCGAAGATGATGGAATACATAAAAGAAGGATATGATTCGGTAGCAACCAGACGTGTGACAAGAAAAGGCGAACCGCCAATCCGTAGCTTTTTTGCAAGGATGTTTTATAAAATTATCAATAAAATTTCCAATGTAGATATTGTGGATGGTGCAAGAGATTACCGGCTGATGACAGCACAGATGAAGCAGGCAATTCTTTCTATGTCAGAGTACAACCGATTTTCCAAAGGAATTTTTGGATGGGTAGGATTTCAAACAAAATGGTTGGAATATGAAAATGTAAAACGGGCGGCCGGTGAAACAAAATGGAGTTTTTGGAAATTGTTTCTCTATTCGTTGGAGGGAATTATGGCATTTTCTACAATGCCGTTGGTGCTGGCATCTATGTTTGGCATTTTGTTCTGTGTGCTGGCTTTTGCATTAATTTTATTTATTATTGTAAGAACAATGGTATTTGGCGATCCGGTAGCGGGATGGCCGAGTCTGGCGTGTATGATGTTTTTTATTGGCGGAGTACAGTTGTTTTGTCAGGGAATATCCGGACAGTATTTGTCGAAAACGTATTTAGAAACAAAGCAGAGACCGAAATACATAATTAAAGAGACGAATTTATAGGATTAGGGTATCAAAAGTTTTTTGATACCCTAATCTGTTTACGTTATAAATCGTCCACTTACGATAATGCTATAAAAAGAACACTGCTTATGTCGATATAGAAAATAAGAAATGATGAGGTGGACTATGCTACAGATTGCAATATGTGATGACGAACAAAACAGCAGGGACTATGTAAAACAATTGATAGAATTGACAAAAAATGACTGGAATATATCATATGAAGTAAGCGAATTTAGCAATGGGAAGGATTTGCTGGATGCAGAAACGGAATGGGATTTATTATTTCTGGATATTGCGTTAGATGAAACATTATCCGGAATGGAAGCTGCAAAACGAATTCGAAACCGTGCATCTAAACAACAGCCGATACTCATATTTGTAACCGGATTCAAGGAATATGTCTTTGATGCGTTTGATGTGGATGCGTTTCATTATCTGTTAAAACCTATCGACGAAGAAAAATTTCAAGCTGTTTTTCAAAAAGCATTACAGCAGCTCACCGAGAAAAAGGAGCATCCGGTAAAAACGATTCATATCCAAAATGGAATACGAAATAAAATCATTACCATGGATGAGATTTTTTATATAGAAAGCCAGAATCACAAAATCCTGCTGCATACAAAGGATGGAATCTATGATGACTATGCCAGAATCCGTGATTTGGAAGAGCAGTTGCAAGAGCAGTTTTTTCGTATTCACAAGGGATATCTGGTGAACCTTGCATATCTTGAACATTATACAAAAACGGAGGTGGTTCTGACGAATGGCGAAGTATTGCCGCTTTCCAAATATAAATATGCAGATTTTGTGAAAGCGTACCTTAGATTTATGGAGTAGAAAATGACCGAAACAAATTTTGAACTATTTTTGGATATCACACATATATGTAAAATTGTGATTCGAACTGCATGTTTTTCTTTTCTTTGGAAAATCTGTTATCCAATGAAAATAAGAAAAAGCATACGTTACATTTTGGAAAAGAAAGATTTTTTAAAAGTGATTTTTCTAAATCTTTTATTTTGGAATTTTCATTCGCTTAGTTTTTTGATTGCCAACAGTGCATATCAATGGATAGAAAATATTCTGATGCAGGGATTTTTGGTAGAAACACTGTCGGATATGAATTTTGTATACAAAAACATGGCAATTGGAATGTGCAGCATGTTCTTTTTGTATACAATACTTTTTTTCGCCATGCTCTTTGGAATAAAACGATGGATATCGTATCAGAAAATGCATATACGAAAAATAACCGAGTTTTGTTTCCTGTCGGTACTAAATATCGTTGGGTGGATGTTTGCCCAAATGGTCAGCAAACTCATGGTGGTGAAAATTGAAACAGAGGTATTTATATTGTTTGACGAAAGAGTAGAATTGCTTTGGTGGATTCCACTGATGGCGATATGTCTCTATTTTGGTGAAGCTGCGGTTATTTATTCCAACTATATGTATTTTGAAAAGCAACAGGAGCGAGAGCTTTTGTTTATGGAAAATCAGCAGATTAAAGTCTTGAAACAACGCTTGGAGGATGTGGAACACTTTTATGGAAATATACGAAAAGTGCGGCACGAAATGCGGAATCACATGACGAATATCAAAGGCTTGGTATCAAATGAAGAATACGGAGAGGTAGACCGCTATATTCATGCTTTGGATACATCCATTCAAGCATTGGAGTATAAATTTTCTACAGGAAATCCGGTAACAGATGTTGTCATAAATGATAAATGGCGTCAAATGGAAAAACTCGGCATCCGCTTGGAACTGGACTTCCAATATCATAGCTCCATTTCGGCATACGATATGGCGATCCTGTTAAATAATTTGCTGGATAATGCCATCGAAGCCAGTGAAAAAATCCCTAAGGAATCTCGCTATATCCGGCTCTGTCTGAAACAAAAGCACCGGTTTGTTTTGCTTGAAGTAGAAAATGTGTTTGATGGAAATATAAAGTGGGAAGGTGAAACTGCTATTCCAACTACTTTGAAACCATTCACGGAATCCTTGGAACATGGCATTGGTCTGAAAAATGTAAAGGAAGTAGCCAGTCGCTATTTTGGTGATTTGGATATAAAAATAAATCATACAATTTTTAAAGCAACAGTTTTGTTGCAGGAGGAGGAACCTTATGCGAATAACAACACAAATGATTAACGAAGGAGCCAGAAAAGCAGGACTTCCAATTCATGGAAATTCCCTGTTGGATTATATCGAAAAAGATACAAGTACTTCACTTTTGAGTGCTTTAAACAAAAACATGAGTGAAACAAATACAAATACTTCGATATATTCCGGAAAGAAGAGTAATTACGAAAAGCTGGAAAAATCAGCAGAAAAACTGATGGAGATTGCAGAACATTTTACTGCAGAAGGTGAAACAACCATGTTTTCCAAGGCAAAGGAAAAAGACGACAAGCAGGAAATCTGTAATCAGACAAAATCGTTGCTGGACACTTATAACAGTACAATAAAGCTCTTGAAAACATCAGATTCCATGCTGGATATGTATTACAAAGAGATGTTTGATGAGGTCATTTCTGAAAATAAAGCAGAATTGGAAAAGATCGGCATTACCATTTCTTCAAAAGGGAACTTGTCTATGGATGAATCTAAAATGAAAGAAGCGGACATAGATACTTTGGAACAGGTACTTGGTGCATCAGGCACATTTTCTTCCAAGATCGGCTTTTTGGCTTCGCGTGTAAGCACAAATGCAGAGTCGAATGCCAATAGTTATTCGAGCCAGTATAGTGCATCCGGGGATATTCAATCTTTGCTCAATCATAAATATGATTGGTGGGGATAATTTCCGTGTTTCATACTATATATTCGGCGATAAAAAACTACGCCTCATATATAGACCCTCCGGGGGATGCACACACACGCGGATAAGGAATTTGTACATGGACGTATTTCAAACATAAGGATGTGAATATATGAAAATTTCAGAAGCGAAACAATTGTATCGTACACAGATACAGGCATATCACGAACAGCAGTCGATTCTTTCCAAACGGAAAAAAGAATTGGAAGAAAAGATGCATTCTGTTGAAAACGGAAAAGAATTATTTGCAAATGAGGCAGCAACGTTAGAGCTTACCCTAAATGCTGTCATTGAAAAGAAAAACGAGTACCAGGAGTACATGAACAATTTAAATCAACAGTGGTCCGCAATTTCTACCATGACTTCTATGAAACAACAGAACGATGCTGCCCAAGAATATGCAGAGGATTTAGGGAAAATCATGGAAGTTGCCCGCAGATTGATGAAGGGGGATATCGTTCCACCAAATGATGAAAAGAAACTGATGGAGTACAGCATGGAGCTGTATCAGGCTGCGAAAAATATGGGTTCTTTAGCAAAGCAAAAAGAGCGCGAAGAATACGATTCGCTTTGGGATGAGAAAGAAGAGAAAAAAGTGTACGATGACCCTATAGAAACTGCGGACAATGCACAGGCACTTGGTGGTGCACCGGAGATTGTGGATGTGGGAGATATGATGGGTTCGGCAGGCGGTATGGAATAGTGCTTGAAAAAGAATGTAGCTTTTATGATTGAGAAATGTGATGGGAGTTTTTCTGCAGAGTAAAAATAAAAGAAAAATATTTTTAGGTGTAAAGTTTTATAAAAAAATGTCGATATACAAAGAGTAAGAAACACTGTTGAAATACGTATCCAAGGAGGGAACTGTGGCAGTTACTATTTTAACTGGTATTTCCATGGTGAATTCGATACCGGCAGTATCAGAGATGAGTAAGGGAAGCGACAGTTTGAATGGGAGACGTCTCCATCAGGATTCAAACAGAATGAGTTTCCCTATGGCGAGATTATTGCAAAACGGAAACGAAGGTGTGCGAAGGGAATCAGAAAACTATTGCTTCACAACATATGGAAGTGATAGACAGCTTCGTTTTTCCGATGATTATCGATCACGGGAATATCATCACTAAAACAAAGAACCGCAGGAGTTTTCTAAAAGAACTCTTGCGGTTCTTTGCGTTTAAAACGAGAAAATGATTGACAAAAGAAATGGCACGTACTATAATACGTATTATAGCGAAAGGTGGAACTTGAAATATGAAAAATAATTATGTATATCCGGCCAAAATTAGCAATAATGGAGACGAGCTGATTCTTGAATTTTTAGATTTTTCGGATTTGGTAGTAATAGAAGATAACGAAGAAAAGCTGATTGAATCGGCACAGGAAGCATTGGCACTTTCTATTATGGACTTACTTGCACAAGGGAAAGAAGTGCCGAAACCATCTAGAGAAAAAAGAGAGATCGTATATATACATGTATGGCTGCCATATTATAGAACCATGGAAAAAGAAGTATATGTTAAGAAAACAGTTACAATACCACAGTGGCTGGATCTGCTTGCAAAAGAAAATAAGGTAAACTTTTCAGCATGTTTGGTAAAAGGAATTAAAGACGAATTGGGGATTGGATGAATAAAGAGTTATAGCTAAAAATACCGGGTTATCTCATTAGAGATAGCCCGGTTGTTTTTTCGAGACGTTTGACAATATCAAGAGGAAGGTCTTTTTGACCATAATCTGGGATAATTGCTGTTTTGTTGCAACCAATCTTCTTGTATTGGTAATGTGAACCTATGGTTCGGATCAATACCCAGCCGTTCTCAATAAAGTGTTTCTCGATTTGTGTAAAGTTCATATGCATTCTCCTTTTGTGTATTTTAACTATATAAAAAATATCCAAAATAAAACAAAATAACACAATATGACACTTTATCGAAGATTCATATGAACAGTTTTATTATAGGGATATGGGGGAAGGTTGTCAATGAGTAAAATAATTGACAGTGCTTGTAATGCGTGTTATAATACGTATTGCAACATAAAGTAAATATAGAGATTTTTCAGAGTATTTACGTAATAGATAATATATTTTGGAGAAGGATTGAATGAGAAAGATAAAAAAGCAACAATTTACAGATATGAATGGAATGCAACAGAAAGAATATATATCTAATTTACTTGGAATTGAGGATGATACAATTTATGGTATTCTTTCATTAAATAATAAAGAAAATAATCGTTGGTTTGTGAGACCATATAATAAGCGTGGTGTTCCAGTGCAAAGTATTTTAAGTGATGCGGTATGGGGGATACGTGTTCATCGAGATAGTAATTTTAAAGATGGAACATATGTTGCAGGCAGATTAGAATGTGATGAAAAGAATGCTTATATTGAAAGTGTACATATCATGGATTCAGAAGATGAATTTAATGAAAAATTATTAGAAAGACTGAATAAGGAATGGAAAAAAGAAGATTTTCAGTTTCATGGAGATGAAATTACACATTTTGGAGGAGATGTAACAGCATTTGATAAGTGGGTGGCTGAAAAAGTTGTTGGAAGTATAAAAAAAGAGATGGATAGGTACATTTCTGGCAAAAGACAAGAATTAGAAAATGAAAAAAATGAGCAACAAGCAATACTGACAGCCATTACAGGCCGGATAAAAATTAAACAGAAAGAACAGGCAGAAAAAGAAGCCACGTTGGCAACAGTGACAGATCAGCTTGCTCAAAAAACACAAATGATACAGGACCTTGAGACGAAAAGCAAAGAATTGGAAAAAGAACGCATTGACCTTGAAGAACAGGTGAAAAAAATATGCGATGAATATGAGCGTTATGGTCTGCCAATTCATAAAAAAGAAATAAATGATACGAAAACGGAATACAAATATGCATATAACAAAAAAGCATTTTCAAAGCTGATTGATGAAGTATGGGAATACCTTTGGTTAAAAGAAGATTTGTATTATGAAAGAGACACCATTCAATATTTTATGGATGCACTGAAGACAAAACAACTTATCCTTTTATGGGGAAATCCGGGAACAGGAAAAACAAGTCTTCCGGATGCAGTAGCAAATGCTATCCAAGGTAAATGCGTGCGTATTCAAGTACAGTCCAATTGGACGGATAATCAGGATTTGTTAGGTTTCTATAATATCATTGACAAACAATATGTTGCGACACGGTTTATTGATGCACTTGTAGAGGCAAAAGAACATCCGGAAACCATGTATTTCATATTATTGGATGAAATGAATCTTTCAAAAATAGAATATTATTTTTCAGAAATGCTGAACTTTTTTACTTCCAAAACCCCATATAACCTGTATTTATATTCCGAACGTATTTGGAAAGAAGCAAAACATGATTTGAAAAGAATGGAAGCAAAGATAAAACAAAGTAATTCAGAGTTTCAAGAATATGAGATGGCCGAGGTAATGTCACGTAAGAAAATGCTGGGAGACTATCCTGCTGCATTTGAAATTCCAAATAATGTTCGTTTTATCGGAACTTTAAACACAGATGCAACAACGCAGAGTATCAGTCCCAAGGTAGTCGACAGAAGCTGTTGTATTGAACTGCAGACCTTATCAAAAGAAATAAAAGAACGTGAAAAAGCCAAACTGTCTGGAAAACCGATTTTAGATGGTGCTGCTGTACGAGTATCAGCCCAAGTTTTTAATCATGAATTAAACGATGTAAAACCTTTGGAATTTCGAGAAAATATTGAATTCATCCGTGAAGCGTTACGATTGGCAGGCATATCTATCTCAAATCGTTTGGACTTTTATATAGAACAGTGGGAACGAACCGGGACCGACGTAACCTTAGATGAAGTCGTTCTTACAAAAATTCTTCCGTGTATTGAGCTGGATGCAAAGAATAAGCAACAGTTACAAGTATTCAAAAATTTATTAGAGCAAGAGGGAGAATATCATTGTGCAAAATCTATTCAGAAACTTAAAATGATGGAAGAAAAGGCAGGAACATATAGCAGAATAAAATATTGGGAGATGTAAGGTATGGGAATAGAAGTTATTCTTGCAGATGTACAATATAAGAAAACGAAGCCGATAAAGGGGGAGCTTCCAATAATCACTGTTATGGAAGTAAGGCGGGAGGATTATCCGGAATATGTAAAACTAGGAACATGGAGCAATGATGAAAAACTGTATGTTCATCCATATGTAGGTGCAGGATTAAAGAAACCAGCAGATAAAAAAAGAGAAATTATATATAAGAGAGATATTGCCATAAAAATGGATATCGAAACAGCGAGAGAAGTAGAGAGAATAGTTGCGAAATCTTCAGAACATACAGAGCATGAATATTTTTATCAAAAGTATGCAAGTGAATCAGAGAACTGTGTATTTTTTATACCGCCCAAAGAATGGGAACAAAATCCTTATACCCGAGAGCTTCAGGAAAAAATAGTCGGACACTATGTTTCATTGGGAAATGAAATTATTCGGATTCATTGGAAAAATTATCAAAGTGAATCTATGCATTTGATTTCAAAATACAGTGAGGCAGAAAAAGATTTTTATAAGGATATTATAACAGATCTTATTGCCATTCATCAGCAGCTTTGCATGGAGGATAAGAGTGCTATCTCTATGGCAACAAAATGGTCGGAGGATTTGATTTCTGAAACTGAAAAAGTGGTGAATGAATTTTGTGAGGCATTTTGGAAATTAGAAAAAAATGTGGTGCCGGAACTGAAAAAATTCCAGGAAAAAATGCCATTTCATAAAGTAAAGAAAATAAATTCCCGTACCTTAATAGAACGCGAAGTATTTCATAAAGATAAAGTGACTGCAAATGTATATCGAGAAGATTTGGATACTTATGAGCATCGTGTCATAAAGAATTATGTTTCAAAATTACAGAAGCTGATAGAGATGCGCCAGACTATGGAAGAAATTGCTTTGAAAAATGAGAAAGCACATTTAGAAGATAATTTAAAGCTATCGGATGAAACAATACATAATAGAATTAAGGAATTTAGCGATAGTATTGAGGATGAGAAAAAGAGAAGACAGGAAAAGTTGTTGGTAGATACACCAACAACTAAGAATGGCGAACGTGTTTGTGTAGAATTTTGGGCAAACTCGGATACCTGTTTTAAAATTAGAGAAAACGATATTGTATTGGATGTGAATGTATACAAATTTGATCATAGAAATGATAATTGTCTTTATGGAGTTCAAAAATATTCAGGTTGGGAAGAACATAAATATCAATACGGAAATGCAAAACCAACTCAATTTGTTCAAATTCGTTTTCCGATGGGATGCAAAAAATCGGCAGCAATTTTATTTCGAACGCTATACCAACGAGAAGCCCTCTTAAAAAAAGCAAATAGAGAGGGGGCAGAAATAGAAAAGATTCAAATATACGGGTATGTTAAGTCTGGATATGCAAGTATGAAAAAGGAATATTCCAATTTTACATTTTCTTTTTATAGTATTGATACAGTAAAATTTAAAATTAGGAACGGAACAGCATTTACTTATAGGATAAGCGACATATCTGAAGTGGAATATTTACAGAGCTGGGAAGACTATAAGAAATATATTTTAGATTTGGAAGCCAAAGGCAGTAATAGTGAAACTCTCGCTTTTTACAAATTGTTACAGGATAACAAAGAAAAAGTAAAAAAATTGGATAAGAAGATTCAAGATGTTGCAAAATGGGAGCTTTTAAAAGAAAAACTAAATAAAATTGAGAAAGATACCTTTTTAAATAAAGTTTCCAATATGCCTGTGACACACGTTTCTTCTAACCTGTTTTCGTTTCATCCGTTGTATCACACAATTTATGATGTTATGCAGACACATCAACAAGTTTTAGAATATATTGATTATTATAATGAAGACACAAATGATGCGTTACCTGTTGGAAAATTGGCAGATATTTATGAACATTGGTGCTGCATAAAAATTTTACTAACCTTTATACAATTGTATGGATTTTCTTTTGTAAGTATTAGTAATAAAGACTGCAAAGATGACGTTGAAGTATTAAAAGACTATATTACAGATATCTTAAATGGGAAAGATACACTTAGTGGAACGAAATTTGAATTGCAACATATAGAAGACAAGTGGAATATGAATCTTGTAATGTGGTATGAGAAGGAATTCAGATTAAATAAACCTGCTCTAAAAAGAGATTCTGTTTATGTAGGAAATCAAACAAGAATGCGTAAGCCTGATTTTGTTATAAGGATTCGTTATAATGACTCTTATAGCAATTATAACCAGAAAGAGCATTGGTTCGTGATGGATGCAAAAGAAAAAACGGCTGAAAATTATGATGGCGTAAAAGATTTATGCGAAGTGGCATTTCAAAAATACATGTTGGAATTAGGATATGGTCGATTAAATTCCGATGAAAACAGTATTTCATATAATTTGAAAGAGAAAGATCAGATTTCAGGCTCATTTATTCTACATAGTAATATAAATGCAAAAGCCAATGTAAAAGAAGAAGAGTGTATCAACTATGCTGCAAGAATCAAATATCCGAAAGTAAAAGTTGTATATGATCCCAAAAAATATCTCGGAGATTATATTGATGAATGGTGTCGAGAGTGGAAAAAAGCTTCTTTAAACGTAAATTGGGAAAAGTTTGAAGAATGGAGTCTATGGAATGGAAGGAGTAACAATGATAATCGTCTTGGTATTGTAGTAATGAATCCGAAAGAGAATAATTTGACCTATATTATTCAAATGATTATGGAAAAATACTTTAATCTTTATGGTTCAAGGTGCTGGATTTGCGGTGGTGAAACAAAAAGCGAATTAAAACATACCGAGGCGGGTTTTGAAAAATATTATTATTGGTGTCAGAATGATGATGCATGCGGAGAACTTACCGTAAAGACTCATTGCTACAATGGTCATAGTAGAAATATGAAGTTAGGTAAACATAAGAGGAATTATTATGCCCAAAGTCTGCAGGGGGGAGAAAAATCTTGCTGGAATGTAAGCTGTCCAATATGCAGAGAGATATTGCCTGATAGTACATGGAAAACCCAGGAAGCATGTGGTGTAAAAGCTTTAGGTGTCGAAGAATGTCCATTTTAATTTGAAAGATAAAATAAGGAAGTTCATAAAATCAGTATGTGAAAGAGAACTGATTTTATGAACTTCCTTATTTTATAGAAGATTTCACGTAACTATTCAGCACAGCTCAAAACTTTTCCAAACTGTTACAATAATCATAATAAGTGTTACAATACGTATTGACAAAAAACATAACACGTACTACAATACGTATTATAAAATAACAGGAGGATACGAAAATGATTAAATGTTACAAGTGC
>CAYVGA010000010.1:0-6940 GCA_964449855.1 uncultured Lachnobacterium sp. | reverse complement strand
AATACGTATTATAAAATAACAGGAGGATACGAAAATGATTAAATGTTACAAGTGCGGAAAAGAATTACAAGAGGTGTATGAAATTGGAGAAATCGTACGAAGCTGCGATGGTGCAGATTTTTGTTTTTGTCAGAATTGTAAGGATGAATTAGAGAGAGAAGATGAAGCAATTAGAGCTTCCTTCGATGTAGATACCGTTGCACCATTTTAATATGGAAAGACTTCGCCCCCCATCTCTGCTAATAGGAGATGGGGGGCATCTATAGTAGCCACTCATAGACACAACACTTATGAACCAACTACAATTAGGAGAGAAAAAAGCATGGCATCAACGAAAAAAATACTTGTGAAAGCACCAATTAAGACAGCATATTTAAAAAACTACATGAATGAGAAAGTGACATATTTGGAAATACCACAGGAGCAATGCTCTTATTCTGTAAAAGAAGATATAAAAAAAGGTGGTGTACAGTTCAAAGAAATTGCGGAATTAACAGAGAAGAAAAAATTGTCGCGTGTCATTTCGATTACGGCAGATACAGAAGAGATGGGACTTATGGCCGTTGCTTATCTTGCGATGCATTTTACTCAGCGAAGTGCGGAGCATGGAGAATTGCCATTTTACTCCGATTATGATTACGAATACGATAATCAAAAATGGTACGAATCTAAAGTGAAAATTCCAATCATTTCTATTAGAGATATTTTTGCGTATTTTATGAGAGATGACCTGCCGTTTGAGGACGGAGGCTTTATGGTTGCTCAAGCACATGCGAGAAATCAACATCAACCATATTGGCGTTCTTGCACTAGAGAGGCTGTTTGTATTATAATCAAAAGAGAATGTGCAGAGACAGAATGTATTGACTTGTTAAAAATGTTTGATACTAACAAAAATGTGTTCGTGATTTTTTTAGAAAACAGGGAAGCTGGTGAAGGCGAATCAGAGAAGATGCCATTTGGTATTATGCCTATGAAGAAGTTTCGTGCTTTGCGCAATAATTTCATCTTGTCGTATGCCGCTGATGAAACAGAGGTATCTTTTGGTGAAGCCGACAAAAATACATACTATAAAAATGTATTGAAACAGAACATTCTACAGCGGGGAATCAAGGTTAAGCGAGGATTTTCCTATGAGAAAATTGTGAATCTTGCAAAATCCATCAATGGGACAAATGTTTGTGAGATGCTGGAGAAGATTATAAACTATGCATTAAAGAATTTTGAAGAAGATGAAGCTGTGATTTTTGAGAATCGCGATTTTGATTTTGTAGACCACTTTATGCGAGAAGATACGGACAAACCAAGCGGTGTAAATGGAAAACGATTGATGGAAGAACACCTTGTAGGGATGGATTCCATTAAACAGCAGGTTTATGATATTGTAAATGTCATGAAATATAACCAGCTTCGAAACAAAAGAAACATCAGCGGAAGCCACTATCACAATGTACATGTCATGCTTGGTGCTCCCGGAACTGCCAAAACAACAGTTGCAAAATATATGGGAAAAATGATGTTCGACGAAAAACTTTTGCCGGATAATCGTTTTATCTGTATCAATGGTGCAGAGTTAAAAGGTATGTATGTAGGACATTCTGCACCTAAGACAAAAGCATTATTCGATAATTACGATGTTATTATTATTGATGAAGCCTACTCCATTGTAGAGTCGAATGGAAAAACAGATAGTTTTGGAAATGAAGCAATTGCACAGTTGATTATTGAGCTGGAGAAACATTCCACGGATAAACTAATCATTTTTGCGGGCTATGGCGGAAAACATGTAGATAAAAAAGATAATCGCATGCAGGCTTTTTTGGATGCGAATCCCGGAATCAGAAGCCGAATCACTTCCACATTTTATTTTGATTCTTATTCTGCAGAAGAAATAGCTGAAATTTTTATGAGGATTGCAAAACTTGGCAATTACAAAGTGGAAGCAGCGGCAAGACAAGCGGTGAGTAATTTTTTTGCTGACAGAGTGACCGCAAGAGATTTTGGAAATGGCAGAGAGGCAAGAGCATTACTGGAGAATGCAGTGGTATTTGCAGCCAAAAGAGTCATGTCTTCACAGAAAGAACAATATACAAACGAAGATTTGACTACACTTGCTTTGTCAGACATAGAGTCTGCAATAGAAAAACTAAAACAGGGTTATGGCGTACAAAAAAATACAGGACGCAGCATAGGATTTGTATCCTAATAAAAAGATAAAGGATTTGAAGGTTACGAGATGAAAAGAAACAAAAAGATGAAAAAAGTCAAAGATGAAAAAGCACGTACAGCAATAAGAAAGGAAGAAAATCTGCATATAAGACTTATTTTTGCACTTATTCTTTTATGCTCTTTCGGTTGCTTAATGGTATATTCTGCAAGTAGTTATATTTGCAGCCAAAAAGAAATGTATGATTATAATTCCATGTTTATGTTAAAGAAACAGGCAGGTGCTATGGCCGCGGGATTTGTGCTTATATTTATTTCTTTATTTATAAATGTATCATGGCTTACAGAAAAATTAGCAAAACTCATTTATTTAGTCGGCTATGGCTGTATCTTTTTGTTACTATCACCATTTAAGGTTACCAGTCATGGAGCCACTAGATGGATTCGAGTGATGGGCGTACAGTTTCAAGTCGCAGAAGTGGTTAAGATTTCAGTCATTATAATATTGGCATATATGATTAAAAAATATGCAAGACATATATCCAAGCCTGCACTAACAATTCGAATGTGGATGGCAGGCGGTATTCCGGCAATCTTATTATTTGTGATATCCAGTGACTTGTCTTCTTCTGTTGTTGTGTTGGCAATCACTTTTGGAATAACCTTTATTACAAATAAAACCTTTAAAATGCATATGGGTGTACTGCTTACTGCCATCTCAGTTGTAACAGCATATGTCATTTCTATCGCTAACAATATGCCAACTCCGGAAGAATTAGGAAAAGTCTCCTTTCGTGTTGGGAGAATTGCGGCGTGGATTGATCCGGAACGTTATGCAAGTGACCAGGGATTTCAAACATTAAATAGTTTGTATGTCATGGGAAGCAGTGGCTTATTAGGCAGCGGCATTGGAAATTCTGTTATGAAAAAAGGTCCGATACCTGAGCCGCAAAATGATATGATTTTTGCAATTATTGTAGAAGAACTGGGAATGTTTGGAGCATGTGCATTGATTTTTCTGTATATGTACCTATTATATCTATTGCTGAGAGTCATTCTAAAACGAAACGTATTGTATGAATCCACTGTAGTTTTAGGTGTTATGATACATATAGGTGTGCAGGCGTTTTTTAATATTGCGGTTACTTTGAACCTTTTGCCCAATACAGGAATTGGTTTGCCATTCATCAGTTATGGGGGAACATCCATATTGTGTCTGATGGCTGAAATGGCATTGGTATGCTCGATTGCCAAGAAAGATTATCTCAAACGTATAAAAAAACCTTAACAGCAAATTGTTAATTATAATAAATATAAGAATTTGATATATGTTTCTTTCCATCTATTCTCTTGACAAAAAGACTTTAGAATTATAAAGTTATTATTATATTTTGTTCGGAGAGGAAGTTTTGTATTATGAACTATAACGGAATTGATTTTGATACTTATTTTAAGAATTATCCAGATAAAAATGGTTATTTTGGAAAATACGGTGGGTCTTATGTAACACCCGAATTACAAAAAGCAATGGATGAAGTAACAGAAGCATACTTCACTATCTGCAAATCCAGAAAATTCATTGATGAATTGAGACGTATTCGTAAAGAATTTCAAGGAAGACCTACTCCAATTTCTCATTTGGAAAGATTGTCTAATAAATTAGGTAATGTACAGCTTTATGTAAAACGTGAAGACTTAAATCATACAGGTGCACACAAGTTAAATCACTGTATGGGTGAAGCACTTCTTGCAAAATACATGGGCAAGAAGAAATTAATCGCAGAAACAGGTGCAGGTCAGCACGGTGTAGCAATTGCAACTGCTGCCGCATATTTTGGCTTGGAATGTGATGTTTACATGGGTTCTGTAGATATCAAAAAACAGGCTCCAAACGTAGCCAGAATGAAGATTTTAGGTGCGAACGTAGTAGAAGTTACACATGGTCTTGCTACATTAAAGGAAGCCGTAGATGCAGCATTTGAAGCTTACGCAAAAGATTATGAAAACAGTATTTACTGTATCGGTTCCGTTGTTGGACCACATCCATTCCCAATGTTGGTACGTGATTTCCAAAAAGTAGTTGGTATTGAAGCAAGAGAGCAGTTTGTGGAGATGACAGGAGAACTTCCGGATGCCGTTGTTGCCTGTGTAGGCGGCGGTTCAAACTCTGCTGGATTCTTTGCAGGATTCTTAAATGATCCGGTAGACATCTATGGTATCGAACCTTTAGGCCGAGGCACAAATCTTGGTGATCATGCAGCGACACTTCAGTATGGTACAGAAGGTGTTATGCATGGCTTTAACAGTATTATGTTAAAAGACGAAAATGGCGATCCGGCACCGGTATATTCGGTTGCCAGTGGATTGGATTATCCATCTTCCGGTCCGGAACATGCATTTTTACATGAAATCGGCAGAGTAAAATACGATGTTATCAATGACGAAGATACCATTGATGCATTCTTTGAATTATCCAGAATGGAAGGTATCATCCCTGCGATCGAAAGTTCTCATGCAGTAGCGTATGGTATCAAGCTCGCCAAACAGATGGAAACAGGTTCTGTTCTTATTTGTCTCTCTGGTAGAGGAGATAAGGATATGGATTATATTATTGAACATTATGGGATTCGATAATACACATATTTGAATTATCACGTATTACTCAAAACACTTATTGTTTTGAATGCAAAAACATGATTCAGATAGTTAATATATGTGCTATGAATAGCGTCTAATTTCAACAAAGTGTTGGAATTAGGCGCTTTTAAAATTTAAAAGATGCTACCAATAAAAATGATAGCATCCTCATGGATTTATTATGAAGTTACATCAATATTAAAAAGAGAGATGCATTCGTCAATTATATTTTCGACAATCCTAATTTGAGATGGGGAGAGTTGACGTAGCTTATCAGAAAGTAGCAATAAATCTTTGTCAACAATATCTCCAGTAAGTAAATAATCTGCACTGACACCTAATGCAGAGCAGATTTTCATTAAATTTTCAGGTCTCATAGCTCTTTTCCCGGATTCCGCATAAGAAACAAATTGAGTGGTCATGTCGCCTTTTTCGGCAAGGGCTTCTTGCGTTAATCCGAGTTTTTTACGACGTTCAATAATTCGTTGTCCTATTTCCTGTAAACATAAATCTTGAAACTATAATCAATAAATCGGGAAAATTAGTATATACAAATGTAGGCAACAGTATGATGCCCTTATTAAGAGAGTATAACGACTTACTGATTATAGAAAAAGTGAATGGAAGACTAAAAAAATATGATATTCCCTTATATAAAAGAAGTTTAGGTCAATATGTATTACATCAAGTATTAAGAGTTCGAAAAACAGATTATGTAATTTGTGGGGATAATCGTTGGAACTGATTTACATGTACAAATAGACAGCCATTTCCCTTTTATGGAAAAATTTTGTAAAGATTATCTATGTGAAAAAAGGATAAGTGATTTTCATGTGAGTCTAACAAAAGAAAAATCAGAAGAGGAATGGTTAACTGCAACAGATGCAAGTTCTATTGAATATACAGAATGTTTACATATATACAGAAAAATTGCAGAACAGTTGCCGAAATATGAACGCTGTGTTGTTCATGGAGCAGCGATATCATATAAAAATAACGCTGTCTTATTTATAGCACCAAGTGGTACAGGAAAGTCAACACATATTCGACTTTGGCATAGGTATTTAGGAGATGCAATCGGAATTATTAATGGTGATAAACCCATTTTGCATATAACAAAGAATGAGATAAATGTATATGGCACACCTTGGGCTGGAAAAGAGGGATGATATTATGAGAAACAGAAAGCGGAAGAATTTGTCGGAGAGAGAGTAGAGCGGGTAATAGAGACAATGAAACTTCTGGGAATTAATTCGGGTAGAATTGCAGAGTATTCAGCAGATGTGTTGTCTAAGGTGTTTGGTTTTGGAGATATGGAGTATTTTGCTGGAATGAAGCTGTTTAGCAGAGTAATCGACAGACTGGGAGTTGGTATGGATCAGCAGAGGCGTTATGAAGTGTTTGACCGGATTTATGAGTAAGGAATGCGGGAGAAGAAGTTCGAGCGAGGTAGGAATAGTAGGTAAGGGTAATAATTTGGGTGCTAGGGCGTGGGCTGTAGCACCTGAATTGTTTTGTGGAGAGATGTTTGGGGATATGGATAAGGAATAACTGACCTTTATATGAATGAAAGAAATCTTTAAAAAAATGAAGATTTTATAGATTATTTGTTCTTTAAGTGCTATAATTGAAAATGGAATTTTATAATGTTTCACAAATAAAAGTGAGGTATGTATAAATGGTTGTATCATATATAGGATTATGGAAAATATTGTTAGAAAAGGGACTGCAAAAGCAGGATTTGGTCGAACACGCAGGATTGAGTTCTGCAACAGTGGCCAAAATGGGAAAGGGAGAGCCGGTATCTAATAAAGTTTTAGAGAAGGTGTGTACATATCTCGAATGCAGTGTGAATGATATTATCAGTTACGAATAGTAATACAGAAGAAAGTTGAGGACGGTGTATTATGTGGTGCAGAAATTGCAACATTGAAACCAATGATAATATATGCCCTGTTTGCAGTGAAACTACAGTGGAAGATATTCCGGTAGAAATTTATTGGTGTGTACACTGTAAAACACCAATAATTCAGAATGTTAATCAAGCAGATAAAGGTATATGTCCATTATGTGGAGAAAAAATAAAATATTTATCAGCGGATCTTAGACCGGTATTTCCAGAAGAGAGATTGTTGCT
>CAYVGA010000009.1:5969-34076 GCA_964449855.1 uncultured Lachnobacterium sp. | reverse complement strand
GCACTTGACTTTTAATCAAGTTGTCCGGGGTTCGAATCCCCGATGCTTCATTCAAATGAGAAAGGATATCACGAAAGTGGTATCCTTTCTTGCTTTATTTATGTCTAAAATTTTTTAAAAACGGCTTTGAGCGGACTTCTGCCATATCATAAACGCGGCATCAGGATACCAGAACCGCAAGCGGGTCTATTTGGTGTACAAAAATTTAAATGAAATATTGTAAAGAAAAAATATGTAATAAGTTGCCAACGAACACTTGACACAAACGTATTCTGTGATATACTTTGCACCATATAAATCTCCTTGTTGGGTAGTTGTTTCCAGTCAATTCAATTATACCACTGAGTACTGGTTTGTGCCTTTTTATGTGTTAAAGGATTGATTTTTCAATGTTCATCACACCAAATGGTGTGGGAAGTTTGAGTAATATAATAAATTGATAGAGTCAAGTGTGGTATATTAATAATTCATTTGCAAAAGGAGAAAAGCATGACAGATACAAAAGACAAAAAATTATCAAGTGGAAAGAAAGAATATATTCTGACATTGGTTGGAACATTGGTAGCACTATGGTTAATTGTAAGTTTTACATTTTTATCTTTTTATTTTATTGCCAGAAAAGATGCTATTGCCATTGGTGAAGGCTCAGTTGCCCAGCAGTCAGAGAAATTGAATAATTTCCTGTTAAAAGGTTTGGATGTACTGGAAGTTACAAAGATAAATGTAGAGTACATGATGAAAAACGATGATAGTTCTGAGAAAATATTGGATTTTTTTTTAAAGCAGTCTGAGGATTATACTAATGAGATAGATGAGAATTTCACCGGTATATATGGATTGTTTAATGGAGATTATCTTGATGGTATTGGTTGGGTGCCAGATGAGGGATTTGATCCAAAGACTCGTCCATGGTATAAAACTGCGGTGGAAGGAAATGGGAAACCGGTTGTAGTATCTCCTTATGTAGATGCTCAGACGGGAAGTGTTATGATTTCTGTGAGCCAGTTGCTTTATGATGGTGAAAGTGTTATTTCCCTTGATATTATTATGGATGAAATGCAGGAATTTGCAGAAAGTATCAATCTAAATGGTAAAGGATATGGTTTCATTGTTGATGCTGAAGGTTTGGTTGTTGCACATTCAGACGTAAATGAAAAAGGAAAAAACTATCTCAATGACGAAGCTGTTCAGGGAACAGAGATGCAGGCAATTATTGAAAAGGTAATAGAAGCTAAAGGAAAGACCCTTGATATCATGATAAATGGTGAAGTTTGCAGAGTATTTTCTAAGGTGGTCCAGGACAGTTGGTATGTAGTTATGATACTCAATGAAAAAGATTTGTTTGAAGAGGTTGAAACAAATCTTGTTACTAGTATTATTTTGTCTTTGATTATTTATGGAGTAGTAGCATATTTCATTACTACCAGTTATAAGAACAGAAGAAAAGCAATGCAATATGCGGAGGAATTAAAAGATTACCAGGGAACTTTGGAGGAGCGTGTAAAAGAACAGACTGAGGAGATTAGAGTTCAGGCTGAAAAGATGATAGAACTTCAAAAGAATGCCGTAGAAGGTATGGCTACTTTGATTGAGAACCGTGATGGTAATACGGGAGAACATGTACAAAATACAAAAATATATGTGTCTATGATTTTAAAGTATATGTATGAAAATAAGATGCATGAGGATGTGGTTACAGAAAGTTTTATAAAGAAAGTTTCACATGCAGCAACCCTGCATGATGTAGGAAAGATTAAAATATCAGATATGATTTTAAATAAACCGGGAAAGTTTACGCCGGAAGAATATGAAATTATGAAAAATCATGCACCATATGGTGGAGATATAGTAAAAGATGTTCTCGGCAAAAATGCAGATGATGAATTGTTAATGATAACACAAGATATTGCCAGATACCATCATGAGAAATGGGATGGCAGTGGATATCCTCTGGGATTAAAAGGGGAAGAGATTCCGTTAAGTGCCAGGATAATGGCTGTTGCGGACGTATTTGATGCGTTGGTATCAAAGAGAGTATATAAGGATGCAATGTCTGTAGATAAAGCAATGGAAATACTAAAAAAAGATTCCGGAAGTCATTTTGATCCTGAAATAGTTGATGTGTTTATAAAAATAAGACCAAGTATAGAAGCACATTTTGAAGCGATTAATAGTTCGAATGCTACATGACAACTAGAATTGATGATATAATCTTTGATTCCTTCAAAAAGGAAACCAGGGAAGTCGATTATGACAACCCTGGTTTTTTGTGTTAAATATTTAGTTTTGCATCAAACCCTCAAAGAAGTAGCCCCTCAAAAAATATGGTTAGACCCTATATTTTGGAATCTAACCATATGGATATAAAAGTTAACTAAATGACATTGGTTTACAAGGTACGAGTGAACAGTAACAAATTCATAGATTTTAAACAATTTTTGCCTGAATTTTGTTGAGTGAAAAACGAGAGTGTTTTATAATACATTAGGAAATACTGTTTGTAAAAAGCAGTTAGATGGGAGTAAAAATATGAGATACGATTGTATTATTATTGGCAGTGGTCCGGCGGGATTGTCTGCGGCTATAAATTTAAAGACATATGATAAAAACTTTTTATGGTTTGGAAATGCTAGCCTTAGTGAAAAGGTGGAAAAAGCAGAACTTGTGAATAATTATCCGGGTTTGCCGGGGGTAAGTGGAAAAGAATTGCAGCAGGCGTTTTTGAAACATAAAGAAGCACTGGGTTTGGAAATTACAGATAAGATTGTTAGTACCATCTATGATATGGGTGGTTACTATAATGTGATGGCAGAGAATCAGTTTTTTGAGACGGATAGTATCATTTTGGCAATGGGAGTTGTTCCTGCAAATCAGTATTCGGGTGAGGCAGAGTTTATCGGAAGAGGTGTTAGCTATTGTGCTACCTGTGATGGTGCTCTTTATAAAGGGAAGAAGATTGCGGTGGTGTCTACTTCGAAACGTTTTGAGCATGAAATCGAGTTTTTGGCGGATTTGGCGGAGCAGGTGTATTTGTTCCCATTCTATAAGGAATGTGAAATTGAAAGAGAAAATGTAGAGTTTGTGAAAAAGGCGGTTAAGGAAATTAAGGGTGGTTTTCGTGCAGATACCATTGGTTTGGGCGATGGTACGGAGTTGTCTGTGGATGGTATTTTTATTATGCGAAATGCGATTGCACCAACGACGTTGTTTTCAAAGCTGGAGATGGCAAATGGGCACATCGGTGTAAATAGAAATATGGAGACGAATGTAAAAGGGGTTTTTGCGGCTGGAGATTGCACTGGAAAGCCGTACCAGTATGCGAAAGCTGTGGGCGAGGGTAATATTGCGGCTCACAGTGTAATAGAATATTTAGCAGCTGTTCAGTCGTAAATGGCAATATAGGCAAGTGGCATGTGTGGAACGGTTATGAATAGTTGATATTTAGGAGAAAAGTAATGGCATATATTGAGTTTAATCATATTGTAAAGGAATATACGACAGGAGAGAATACGATCCGGGCTTTGGATGATGCGAGTTTTCTTGTGGAAAAAGGAGAGCTGGCGGTAGTTCTTGGTACTTCCGGTGCGGGTAAGACAACGGCTCTGAATATTTTAGGCGGGATGGATACGGCATCTTTCGGACAGGTAATTGTGGATGGAAATGATGTGACGAAATACAATAAGCAGCAGCTTGTGGGGTATCGTCGTACGGATATTGGTTTTGTATTTCAGTTTTATAATCTGGTGCCGAACTTAACTGCGTTGGAGAATGTGGAGTTGGCGGTACAGGTTTGTAAGGACGCCTTGGATGCAGGAGAGACGTTGGAGAAGGTTGGCTTGGCAGAGCGTAAGAATAATTTTCCTGCACAGCTTTCCGGTGGAGAACAGCAGCGTGTTTCGATTGCAAGAGCTTTGGCAAAAAATCCAAAGCTGCTTTTGTGTGATGAACCTACGGGGGCTTTGGATTATAATACGGGAAAACAGATTTTACAGTTGCTACAGGATACCTGCCGCAAGGAGGGAATTACAGTAGTGTTGATTACGCATAACTCTGCGATAGCACCGATGGCGGATCGTTTGATTCGTTTTAAGAGTGGTAAGGTAGTAGAGATGGCGGTAAATGAGCATCCTGTGTCCATTGCGGATATTGAGTGGTAGTCTGAGGAACGGCAGTGGATTGCGTGGTTGAAGGATTTCAGTTTCTTGATGTGAGTTTATGTAATTGCATTGTAACTATGAAGGTACTGAATAGTTACATTGCATTTTTAAAATTAGGTAGTAGTGAGGATATAGTGAAATAGTATGAAGGCATATACAAAAGATGTCATAAAGACAATAGCGAAAGGTTGGAAACGATTTCTGGCATTGGCATTGATTTCTGCATTAGGTGTCTGCATGATGTCAGGTTTGACTGCGTCCTGTGATGATTTACGTTTTACAGCGGATGAATTCTTTGATGAACACAATTTGTTTGATATTATGATTGTTTCTACGATGGGATTAAAAGATGCAGATATTGAAGCATTATCTCATATTGAAGGAATTGAGGATATCGAAGGGACTTATAGTGAGACGGTATATACGCAGGTAGATGGACAGACCAAACAGGCAGCAGTGAATGTGCTGAGTCAAAAGGATATCAATATTCCATATTTGTTGGAGGGAGAAATGCCTCTGCGTGCGGATGAGATTTTGGTTACTCAAAAGTATGTCAATGATTCGGGGAAGAAATTGGGTGATACGATTCTGATAGAAGAAGATATGGATGATGAAGACGATGCGGATTCTGATGATATAGAAGAGGAAGAGAACGCTGAGGAAGATTCCAAATTTGAGTTAGAACTGGAAAAAGAGTATGAAGAAAGTGAACGAGAAACTTTTAACGAAGATGATTATAAGGTAGAAGTAGAGGAAGAGGTAGAGGAGCCAAATTTTCTGGTGACAGAGTATACCATTGTTGGTGTGGTGATTGATGTTACGGATATCAATAGTCAGGAGGGGGCAGTTGCCTTTCGTTCCAATTCCAGTACGGATTATACATTTTTTGTACGACCGGATGCGGTAAGTACAGATATTTATACGGGAATATATCTGACTTTGATAGGTACGGATGAATTGCAGTGTTATTCCGAAGAGTATGAGTCTCGTGTAGACGAAATTGTAACGGTTCTTGAGGAAGAAATCAAGGCAGACCGTGAGAAAGCGAGATATGATGAAGTTACTGGTGAAGCATTAGAAAAAGTAGATGATGCAGAAGCGCAGATGAACGATAAACTTTCTGATGCAGAAGCGGATATTTTGGATGCAAAAGTGGAAATTGAAGATGGATGGTCAGAGTATCTGGATGCAAAGCAGGAACTGGAAGATGGTGAAATCGAGCTTGCTGAAGCAGAGAGAAAGCTTTTAAAGGCTCAAAGAGAGCTGGAAAGGGCGGAACGTGAGTTGGATGATGCAGAAGCGGAATTAGAGGCTGCATGGGATGAATTAGAGGCCGGTGAGCTTTTAATTGAAAAGGGAGAAGAAGCATTAAATACAGTAGAGGATACGCTGAATGAATCCGAGGAAACTTTAAATAAGACGGAGGCGGAGATTCCAAAGCAGTTTGAAAGTACGAGAAAGCTTTTAAAGACGGAGATTTCTTCTGTTGAATTGGAAATCAGGGAATGTAAAAATGAAATTGTAAAATTGGAATCGGAAGTTGTGGTTCTGCAAGAAGAAGTTGCTGCATTGGAGCAAAAGGAAGCAGATGGCACGCTTACGGCTGTTGAAGCAATTCAATTAGTAGAAAAACGTGCATCTTTGGCAGAAAAGGAAACGACATTAGAGTTTCGTAAACAGGAGCTGGATAATTTAGATAGACAGCTTGCGACATATAATGACACGCTTGCGAACTTGGATGAACAGGAGCAGGAAGCGTATGTTGAAATTGCAAAGGCACGTCAGGAAATTGCGGATGGCAGACAGAAAATTGCAGATGGACGAGCTGAGATTGAACAGAATAAGGCGGATTTAGAGGCTGGCAGAATTGAGTTAGAAGATGCACAGGCAGAATTTGATAATGCGAAACAGGAGGTTGCGGACGGCTGGATTGAATTAGAAGACGGCTGGGATGAAATCGATAAAGCTTATGCAGAATTGGCGGATGGCCGTCAGGAGTTAGAAGAAGGTGCTGCTGAGTTGGAATATGGAAAGCAGCAGTATGAAGAAGGTGTAAGTGAATATGAAGAAAAGCGTCAGGAAGCATTGGATAAGATCGCAGAGGCACGTCAGGAAATCGCAAATTTGAAGATGACTTCTTGGTACATCTCAACGAGAACGGCGCTGAGTGGATATGCAAATATTAAAACGGATGCACAATGTATTGAGTCCATTGGGAATGCATTTCCGATTCTTTTTATGACTGTAGCGATTTTAATTAGTTTAACGACAATTTCACGTATGGTGGAAGAAGATAGAGGTCTGATTGGTACATATAAGGCTTTAGGATTTACGGATAAAGAGATTCGACGTAAATATGTGGTATATGCTTTGCTGGCATGTATCATAGGTGGAATTCTGGGTGATTTATTAGGATTTATTGTTTTACCGGAGATTGTATTTACAGTGTTCGGGGTTATGTATCAGATGCCTGAATATGGTTTATATTTTAACTGGTTATATGGAATTGGAAGTATTTTGTTGTTTATTGTTGGTATTGTTGGAGCAGCTATTGTATCCTGTGAAAGTGAACTTTCACATATGCCTGCGATGTTGATGCGTCCAAAGGCACCAAAGAATGGTTCGAGAGTGTTATTAGAGCGTATAACACCTGTGTGGAGCCGTTTGTCTTTCTTAAATAAGGTAACGGCACGAAATCTCTTCCGATATAAGAAGCGATTGTTTATGACCTTATTTGGTATTGCAGGATGTACATCAATTTTGTTGGCCGGTTTTACAATTAAAGATACAGTAACACAGCTTATGCCATTGCAGTATGAAACGACCTATCAATTTGATCTTATGATAGTTTCAGATGATAATGAGAAACTTACGGAATATTTGGATGATAATCGTATTCGTGCCTATATCAATCCTATGATTACCAATGTGAAGGTGATTAATGAGGATGGCAGAGAGGAAAGTGTACAGCTTATTGTTGTACCAAATGATACTTCTTTACGTGGTTATATCCAGCTTTTGGATAGAGCGTATGAGAAGGTAAATTTGCAAGATGGAATGGTGCTTAGTACCATTAATGTTGCTGAAGTGCAGGGTTATGATGAAGGAGATACGATTACCATTCAGAATATGAATTTGGAGAATGCAGAAGTAGAGATTTCAGAGATTGTTATGAACTACCTGGGTAATGCCATTTATATGACGGAAAATACCTATAGTGATTTATATGATGATTACGAGGCAAATGGTGCTTATGTGATGTTAAATAATAGTGCAGGCAGTCATGAGGCATATGCAAAGGAATTAGCTTTACAGGATGGCATTTTATCGGCAATTTCGATTGAAGGATTTTTATCCAATTTTGATTCTGTATTCCGAATTATTAATTTAGTTGTAACGATTGTTATTACTTTGGCTGCGGCACTTGCGTTTGTCGTATTGTTCACATTGTCTACAACAAATATTTCAGAACGAGAACGAGAATTGGCGACAATTAAGGTATTAGGATTCTTTGACAGGGAAGTACATGCATATGTAAATAAAGAAACATTGATTCTGACAAGTCTTGGTATTTTATTAGGTATGCCGCTTGGTAAGGGCTTTGGTATTTGGTTGATGTCGGTTTTAAAAATGCCATCTATTTACTTTGCGGATTATCTTGCTCCGATTAGTTATTTGTATGCAGCAGTCATAGCGACAGTGTTTGCATTTATCGTTAATTCTATTACGGATAAGTCGTTGGATAAGATTAATCCGGTAGAAGCTTTGAAGAGTATAGAGTAGGAGATTTAGCCAAGTTTCAAATATAAAAAAGACAGCATTGTAAGTAAACTTGCTTGCTGTCTTTTTTATGTTTTCACTTGGCTGAATAGTTTTTATAAAATGCAACTATCAAAGATAAATAAATCAAATTTGTCTTTTGCACGTTGGTATTGTTCTGCATTTTTGATGGTGTAGGTAACGGAAAGTGCTCCCATTGCCCGGCAGATACGACGTGAAATGTTGTGCGCATGTTCGTGGTTGTATGCGATGAAGTCCGGTCTTGTAATAAAATTGAAAGGCAGATAAGGAAGAATCATGTATAATAGTTTTCCTTTGTAAGTTTCATTGCGGAAGAATTCTTCACATAGCTGACCTCTTAGTACATCCGGTCTGTTTTTGCGGTACCAAATCAGTGCCAGAGGATGGAAACTTTCGATGCAGTAAGCACCTTTATAGTTTTTTAATACTTCATTTGCAAGTTCGCATACGTGCGTCTGTGCACGGTCTAATTTGAATTCTAAAATAAATGGAACTTTTCCATTTACGACTTTTAGGAATTGCTCAAAAGTTGGGATGGTTTCGTTGGAACCGGCCAGTTTCATTTGCTGGAGTTCTTCTAATGTGTAATCCCAGACTTTGCCGTCGATGCCACACATTCTTTTTAAGGTGGCGTCGTGGAACACGACGAGTTTGTCATCTTTGCTTAATTGTACATCCAATTCAATGCCGTATCCTGCATCGACGGCTTTTTTGAAAGCCGCCAATGAATTTTCAGGTGCATCAGAATTGTTATCGAAAAGTCCTCGATGGGCATAGTGTACGTTGTAGAACGGTGTTCGATCGGCTTTGTTTATCATACGTGGTGCAATCATAAAAAGATAAATCAGCAGCACGATAAGAATAGTTGTTAATATTTCCATAATAGGACCCCTCATTTTAAATTTGTTTAGTCATCAATATCTAAGTTGTCTAATGCATTTGCTTTCTTTTCTGGTTTGGAGTCACCATGTCTTACCTGTGACATTGTAATAAATGCAAGGATACAGAATACTACGGAGTATGGGAACAAGGTTCTGTAACCAACATTTTCTAATAACCAGCCGGAAAGGATTGGTGTAATAACCTGTGCCGTCATAGAGAAAGTGTAATATAATCCTGTGTATTTACCTACGTCGCCGGCAGATGCCATTTCTACAACCATTGGGTAAGAGTTTACACCGATGGCTGCCCAGGCAAAACCAATGATACAGAAGAATACCGGCATGATATTGCTGTAGGTATCAAATAAGCTTGCAGCGAAGAAACATCCGCCTAACAGTACGATACCAATTAAAATGGTTTTTTTACGGCCGATTTTGGCAGCGATAGAGCCGATTGGAATGTAACTGATAATTGCAGCTACGGTAGCTACCATGAGGCAGTTTGCATAGTCGCCGCCTTGTAATCCCCATACTTTGATTGCATAACGTGAGAATGCAGTCGTAACCGCGTTGTAAGCAATGAACCAGAAAGCTACGGATGCAAGTAAGAAAACCAAGCTTCGCATAACATCTTTTGGAAGTTTTGTGCCTTTTTTGGAATTGTCTTCTGTTTTTACTTCTACAACTTCTTCTTCAAGAATGTCTTTTAATTCTTCGTGAAGTTTGTTTTCTTTGATGGTAAAGAAGAGAAGTGCGACACAGATTACCATGAAAGCAGCAACTGCGATG
Source organism: uncultured Lachnobacterium sp. (assembly GCA_964449855.1). GTDB lineage: Bacteria > Bacillota > Clostridia > Lachnospirales > Lachnospiraceae > Roseburia. Next base: position 24,448 of record CAYVGA010000009.1, on the reverse strand, counting down.
GCAAGTGGATAATAATCCGGTGTAGCGTCTTTTCCAACCAAGAATTTAATCATAAGTAATGTGAAAACACCACCAACAGCACCCATTAAGTTGATAACGGCGTTTGCACGGCTTCGAAGATTCTTTGGTGTTAAGTCCGGCATCAAAGCAACGGCTGGCGAACGGTAGGTTCCCATGCAGATTAAGGTAAAGAATAAACCACCGATAAATAAAGGCAGGTTTCTTGTGTTATCTGCAAATGGAAGAATCATTAATAAGATAACTGCAAGTGTTGTTCCAATGACGATAAATGGCATACGTTTGCCCCAAGGCGTTTTTGTTTTGTCAGAAAGGGAACCGAAAATTGGCAGCAAAAATAATGCCAGTAAGTTGTCGGCTGCCATGATAGCACCAGTGATTGTTTCGTCCAAATGGAAGGAATTACTTAACACAAGTGGTACTATGTTGTCGTACATTTGCCAGAATGCACTGATGGACATAAATGCCATACCGATGAGTATCGTTCTTTTGTAATTCAGTTTCATTTTTTCTTCTCCTTATAAATTGTAATCATACATATTTATTATACATGAAATGGATAAAAAAGGAAATTAGAAGATATGTAAATTTTCGGTAAAATTTCTTTATAAAATTTAAAATACAAGAAAAGTTGATTCGAGTTTGTATAATTCTTGACAAGAAACAAAAAAAATGATATTGTATGTAAGTCAGCTGTGCCAGATTCGGCAAAATAAGGAATCTTGCACGGTGGTAAAGTAAAAAATCCGGCGAGGCTCTTGGAAAGCCGCATAAATGCTGGGTTATATGCGGGTGTGGCGGAATTGGCAGACGCGCCAGATTTAGGTTCTGGTGTCCCCGACGTGCAGGTTCAAGTCCTGTCACCCGCATGATATGAAGATGGGAAACTTTTATTTTTATAGAGGTTTCCTATTTTTGTGTCTAAATGCAGAGAAAATAGCGTGAAAAGTAGCGAAAATATAGGGAAAAAATACGAAAAAATTTAAAAAAACAGAAATGATGAATTGACTTGTAAATGGAGAAATAGTAAAATATCCTTATATCACTTTAGATAAAATGATTAAGGTTATGGAATTAATTTGTGCACAATGCATAAGAGGTTAAGGGGGAGACTATGGGAAAGAGAATTGGAACTAAGATTATGGTTATGATGATTGTCATGTCGCTGATGTATGTCATCACATCGTTTGCAAGTAGATTTGCACAGGAGCAGGCTTTAGGTGGAATGGACCACTTGTATGAAAAGTGGGTGCAGTTGGAAAGATATGAGACACAGTTGGTAAAGAAATCCGAAACTGTGAAATTCCATGCAAATATGGTTGTTCATTATGAAATGCCATCTGTGCAGGAGAGTTTGGCAAAAGGTATTCCGGGATATATACAGGAGACGGAAGATGTTTTTGCAGCGATGCATGCAATCATAGATAGTATGGAAGATGCTGATCTTATTGGTGTGACCAAAGAAGAAGTAAAGGCAGCGTTGACATTGTATCAGGAAACAACGGCAGTTTCACAGGCACAGGGAGCAAAGGTTGCTGAATTGTACTTGGCTGGAGATATTGAAGGTTCTGCAAATGCAAACAATGGTGCTTCTAAAAATATGGAAGCACAGGGGGCAGCAGAGACTGCTTTTATGGATATTGTAAAAGCGGCTTCGGATGCTATGATGGAAGATAGAATTGCAACTGTAGAATTGTATTCGAATATTTCAAACATGTTGTTTTTTGTATATTTGGGTACAGCAGTGCTTATGATTATCTATATTCAGAGAACTGTTGCAAATCCAGCGAAAAACGCAAGCGGTCACTTGAACCAGATTATTGAAAAAATTGATAGTAACGAAGGTGACCTTACGGAACGTATTGAAGTTAAGACAAAAGACGAAGTTGGACAGCTTGTTGCAGGTGTAAATGGTTTCCTAGAACAGCTTCAGGGAATTATGCTGAAAATCCGTGATGAATCTAATCATATGAACCAATTAGTTGGAAATATTACAAACGGTATTAATGATTCTAATGAAAGTGCAAGCAGCATTTCTGCTACTATGGAAGAACTTTCTGCAAGTATGGAAGAAGTGGCAGCTACATTGGATGAAATTACATCCGGTTCTCAGGATGTATTAAATTCTGCAAATGAAATGAGCAGTATGGCAGAAGAAGGAAAAGAATATGTAGGTGGTATTAAAGGTCGTGCGATTAATGTTCGTAGTGAAGCGGAAATGAGTAAATCTACAGCAACTGATATGTTGGCAAGTATTCGTGGTCTGCTTGAAGTTGCGATTGAAAACAGTCGCAGCGTAGAACAGATTAATGCACTGACAAATGATATTTTGGGTATTTCCAGCCAAACAAACTTGTTGGCATTGAATGCGTCTATTGAAGCAGCACGTGCTGGAGAAGCAGGTAGAGGATTTGCGGTTGTAGCAGATGAAATTCGTGATCTTGCAGAACGTTCTAAGAATACCGCAAACAATATTCAGGAAATCAGTGGCATGGTAACTACCGCGGTAGAAGACTTGGCTAAGAATGCAAATGATATGGTTACATTTATTGATGAAACTGTACTTGCAGATTATGACAAGTTCGTAGATATGGCGAATACATACCATGATGATGCAGATTATATGGATGAAACATTGCAGACATTCTATGGAAGTGCAGAAAGACTTCGTGGTACAATGGCACAGATGGCAGAAGGGATTGATGGCATCAATATTGCAGTGGATGAAAGTGCACAGGGTGTTACATCTGCAGCACAGAGTACAGGTGCTTTAGTGGAAGCATTGACAAATATCAAAGGTGAAGCAGATATTAACCTTGATATTTCACAGAATCTCCAAGGTGAAGTAAACCGATTCAAAAACATCTAAAACTAACAAGCCATGTATATGGAATAAAAATAACAGGTACGCAAGGATACTTGCAGTACCTGTTTGTTTTTATTCCATAACTTTGGCGACTAGCCGAAAGTGAAGTATTTTCTCATCTACAACGAATAATACAAAAAGGAACATCCATTCGGATGTTCCTTATATGGGCTTAAGTGGACTCGAACCACCGACCTCACGCTTATCAGGCGTGCGCTCTAACCGGCTGAGCTATAAGCCCATCTGTTTTACAACATAAATATCATATCTCTTTTTGGTAAAAACGTCAAGAGAAAATGAGTATTTTTTGTAAATTTTTGGGGATTTTAGATTACAGTAGCTTTTTTGACCATATATCTTTGTGGATTTCGTATTGTTCGTTAATCCAGTCTACAATTTGCTGTTTGCCTTCTTCGGTAAAAGGGGCGGTGTGGTCGATTTTTAAAGCATCGTCGGTTTTCTCGAAGATATAAGGTCCTGGCCATACCCATGCGTGAAAGAGCGCAGTTCCTTCTTCTAATGTTTCCATTTTAATAAGAAAACGGAGTGGAGTCATCCACCCGGTAAAAGTGGTTTTTTTGTAATAGTTTAGATTTAAAGCTTCATCATAGGTCAGCATCGTGTTTACCTCGTTCTTTTTTGTAACTACTAGAGTTGTATTGGCAGGATTGTCTTGGTCTTAGTGATTTATATTATATCAAATTCTGTTGGTTTTCAATAATAAGGTTGCGGTATTCCCGTGGTGAGATGCCAAATTCTTTTTTGAAAGCACGGTAAAAGGTAGAGTAATCGGAGAACCCTACTTTGGCACTGAGAATGTCTAGGTTTGTTTCTTCTAATATCATGCTTTTTGCGGCAATGAGACGACGCTGGGTTACGTAGTGGTAGAAGCTTACATGCATTTTCTTTTGGAAGGTTTGACCGATAGTACTTTCGCTGACAAAAAAACGCTGGGCGGTATCTGCAAGTGTGATTTTTTGTGCAAGGTGAGATTCTATATAGGAAATAACATCATCTAAAAGCTCCGGTTTTTCGCTTTTAAGGCTATGGTTTGCAGAAGCAGAGTAAGCACGGATACAGTTTACCAAGAGCTGCATGGTGCTGCCGCATAAAGCGACCTGCCAGCATTCTTTTTTTTCAGTGGATTCTTTTAAACATCCGTGAAAGTATCTGCTGAGGTATTCGTAAGGTGTACCGGAGGTTCGGATTAGAAAAATTTCTTCAGTGAATTTTGGGGTGTAATCCGGAATGATGTGCCCTACAGATTCAATAAATTCTGCACTGACCCAGAGTACGATTCTGCGGTAAGGTTCGGCTAATTCGGAAGGGAAAAGTGGTTTGTGGCCAACACCGGGAGGGATAATGATGATGTCGCCTCTTTGAAGGGCATATCGTTTGGTGCCGGCCAGGTATTGTATACGACTGTTGCTGAGTACATATAGGATTTCAAAATAGGTGTGGCTGTGCAGGTTTACCGGAATATTGCCGAGACTGACATCCATGAGTGCATCTACATAGTGGGAACTCATTTCAAGTTCCTGATAAATGCTGGAAAGATCAATTCCTTGTGAAGATAATTCTTTTTGTGCACCTGTAGGATCATCTTTATATAGTTTGGATAACTTTCGCATTTCGCTTAATTTCACAAAAACACCTCCTAAGATTTAGTAAATATAAACATATTATAAAATTATTTTGAGAGATTTGCAATCTTTTTTAAGATATAAGTAATTTATTTTGCAAGTTTTTTGTTGTAAAATATTGGTATCGTAAGAAACAACAAAATCAAAAGAGAAAAGGAGAGAGACTATGTCAAAGACAAACTCAACTGGCTTGACCTTTAAAAACAAATTAGGGTATGGCCTCGGTGATGCCGGCGGATGTATGACATTTGCACTGATGACCGGTATTTTTACACGTTACTGTACAGAGGTATTGCATGTAGACACAATGATTTTAGCAGGATTGTTCTTGGTTTGGAACATTTGGGATTCTGTAAATGACCCAATGATGGGTGCTTTAATGGATAAGATGTTTGCAAAAAAACGTCATCCACAGGGCAAATTCCGTCCATGGTTACTTCGTGCAACACCAATGCTCGCAATCTGCTTTATTGCATTGTGGACAGTTCCTACATTTTTTGAAGGAATGACAATGCTTGCTGCACTTTTCGTGTTAAAGATTGCATATGAAGCATGCTACACAATGTTTAACATTCCAATGGGTTCTTTATTGTCTGCTATGGCAAATACAGACGGTGAACGTGCACAGTTATCTTCTGCACGTGGTTTTGGTTCTATGGTTGGTAACATGATTCCAATGATAGCATTTCCTATGATTCTTGGTGCATTAGGTGATACCCCAATGGGATATGGAATTGGTGCTACTGTTTGTGCTATTATCGGTGCAGTTATGTGTTTTGGGCACTATGCATTAACAGAAGAACGTAATATCGTAGAAAATGCTCAGGAAGATGCGGATAATATCAAATTTACAGATATTCTTAATGTCGTTAAAGTAAACCGTGCGTTTGTAGCATTATGTTTACATGGTATTTGTATCTGTACTATGCAGAATGTTGCACAGACATTAGGCTCTTATATGTATGATGAAGTGTATGGTTCTATCGAAATGATGTCCATGGCAACAGCATTATCTATGCCTCTTGCAATTGTAGTATTAATTGGTGGACCTATTGTGGCAAATAAAGTAGGTCTTGAAAAAATGATTCGTATAGGCTTATTGCTTTCATGTGGTATTTATGTTTCACTTTTTGCAATGCACGCAGTTATGGATGTTAACATTTGGGTACATATCATTATGAGTTCACTTGCTTCAGGATTCTGTAGTTTATCTATTCAGATGCAGTGGGGTCTTGTAGGTGAAGCGATTGACTATAATGAATACCTTACAGGAAAACGTACTGAAGGTTCTATTTATGGTACATTTAACCTTGCTCGTCGTATTGGTAATACCATTGGCTCTTCTGTAGCACTTGTAATGCTTACAGCGGTTGGATATGATTCAACACTTGAAGTACAGTCTGCTGGTGTAATTCTTGGTATCAAAGCTCTTTGTGTATTATTGCCAGGTATCTTTGCTCTTGGTTCATGGGCTGCCTTTAGATTTGTATGGAATATTACGCCGGAAATTCGTGCAAAAATTGCTGCTCACAAAGCGAGCTTAGCAAAATAAGACCTTTATATTATATATTAGGCAGGTGGCGGGGCGGATGTTCTGCCACCTATTGTAATATTTAAAAAATTTGTAACTGTGAAGGTAGTAAACAGTTACCAAAAATTTACAAATAAAAAATTTTTAGGAGGAAGAAAACTATGGATATGCGTACAAGAATTTTGCCAAAGATGTTAAACTCAGAGGTACAGGAATATTTAAAACGCAATGATATTATTATTGTTCCGGTAGGAACTGTGGAAATGCATGGGGGCTTTCCGCTTGACTGCGAAACAGTAATTAGTGAAGCATATGCACTGAAAATGGCAGAAGCATGTGATGGTCTTGTATTAACAGGACTTCCATATTTCTATGCCGGTGCAACAGGCTCAGGAAGAGGAACAGTTCAGGTTTCTATTCGTGATGGTATTGATTACTTAGGTTCTATCGCAAGAAGTTTACTTAGACTTGGATTCAAACGTCAGGTATATTTGAGTTTCCATGGTCCGGCACATATGACAATCTGCCCTATGGTTCGTGACTTTTATGATGAGACAGGTGTGCCTATTTTATATATGGACTGCATGATTCATATGAATAAATGTAAAGATTTATTTACTGATATGATGGCATTCCATGATATTACAGTAGGTGCATACAAGATTATGAATCGTTTGGAAGATGTTCCATTTGTAACCGGATATGGTGAAATGGTACAGCAGTCTTGTGCTCCATTTAATGATTTGTTTGCTCTTGGATACCAGAGTGCAGCAATTGGATATTGTTTTGGTGAAAACTCTGACCATATGCCTACACCGGATATTCCGGATGAAGCTACTCGTGCGGAAAAAGCGGAAAAGGGTGCGGATTTAATCTGTAAGATGGTAGAACGTATGGATATGCCGCACGTTGTAGAGCAGATGCAGAAATTAGAAGCATATGGATTGGAAAATGAGGAAAAATATCCTTGGATGCCAAGTGCTTATAATCGCAGAAAATAAGTGTGTTTTTGATAAATTTATGTTAGAATAAATAAAAATGATAAGGCGGATTCTTTATATTGAGAATCCGCTAAAATAGTTTCAAGATGGGGGAAACATATATGGCGAAAATAATTACAATTCCATGTGGACAGATTCAGGGAACCACATGTCAGTGGCCGGGAGTGACAGCTTATAAGGGTATCCGTTATGCGACTGCCGGCAGATGGGAATATCCGGCAGAGGTAACAAAATGGGATGGTGTGTATGATGCATCGGCATATGGTAACTGTAGTTATCAGCCACGTGCATTTTATGACGAAGAAACGGTTGTGGAAAAATATTTCTATTACAATGAATTTCGTAAGGGAGAATCCTATACATATAGTGAAGATTGTCTGTTTTTAAATGTGTGGGTTCCGGAAGGTGCCACACCGGACAGTAAGCTTCCAGTGCTTTTTTATATTCATGGTGGTGGATATACCGGTGGATGCGGACACGAAAAACATTTTGATGGTCCGGTATGGGCAAGCAAAGGTGTGATTGCCGTGACTTGTAACTACCGTTTGGGACCAATGGGATTTTTGTGTCTGCCGGAATTAAAGGAGCGTGATGGACATACAGGGAACTATGGTTTGTATGACCAGATGACAGCCATGCAGTGGGTACAGCATAATATTGCCGCATTTGGCGGGGATCCTTCGAATGTGACACTTATGGGACAGAGTGCAGGTGCGATGAGTACCATGCAGCATTGTATCAGTCCAAAGACGCATGGTTTGTTCCATAAGGCTGTGATGAGCAGCGGTGGCGGTGTACATAAGCTGCTGGATAGTTCCCAGACACATGAAGATCGCTACGAATTCTGGAAACAGATGATGGCAGATATGAGTGTTTCTACATTGGATGAACTTTTGGCAGCAAAACCGGAAAAAATCTTTGCTTCATGGCAGAAATTGAGAAAAGCAAGTCCGAAATATGCGATGGTGGCAAGTCCTTGCGTGGATGGTGAGCTGCTTACAATGAGTCCGCTTACCGCGTTGAATGAGGGCGATGTGAAAAAAATTCCATATATGCTTGGTGCAACTAGTCAGGATGTGATGCCATTCTTTATTTTTTCTATGGCAAAGGATTTCTGTGATAAACAGACAACACCTGCATATTGCTGGTTCTTTGATAGACAGCTTCCGGGAGATAAAAATGGTGCTTGGCATTCCAGTGATTTGTGGTATTGGTTTGGTACATTGAAAAATGGCTGGAGACCATTTGGGAAAAAGGATTACGCATTATCCGATATGATGTCTGATTATCTTTGCAATTTTGCAAAAACAGGTAATCCAAATGGTGGAAATCTGGTGGAATGGAAAGCGGCGAAGGCCAGACAGCAGGAAGTGATTCGTTTTGGCGAAGGCAGCCTTCGTATGGAAAAAGTCAGCAAGGCAAAACTGCTTTGGACGACACTTACCAATAAAAATGTAGGTGAGTAGATTTATAAACTACTATGTGCAGAGGAGGCGCTCGGAGAAATCCGGGCGTATTTTTTGTAGAAAAAATGCAGCTGTTTGTTGACCAAGATATCTAATATGAGGTATAATTTATTTGATTGCAGATAAAATAATTGGGTACAAAGGAGAAGGGATATGGATGCAATTTTAAGAAAGCTAGAAGGAAAAAGTATTAAAGAAAAACTGAATTTTGTTGTCACATTTGCACTTGTGATGATGGTTATCATGGGAGTTGCAGCAGGAATTGGTGCATTTATGCTGAACGTTCAGGCAAAAGAATTGGCTTCCTGGGTAGAAGCAAATAATATTATGGCGGATTTGGATTATAATACATCCGAATATCGTTTGAAACAGTATGGACATGTATGTTCCACAGAGGAATCAAAAATGCAGTCCTATGAAACAGCACTGGCAACTGTAGATGCAGCAATTGATGATTTAATCGGGCAGTATCAGGCTACGATTGAAACAGACGAAGACCAGCAGATGTTTGATAAAGCATGTGATGCATGGGAGAAATACAAAGAACACACGGGAGATGCATTACTTTCGTATAGTAGAGCCGGTGACATTACAAAATGTGATGAAATTATGACAGGAGAAGGTTATACATATTTCGTAGAATTTCAGGAGAATTTTGATGAATTGCTGGCATTTAACCGTGATGCTGCAACTGCTGCAGAAGATATGGCACAGACAGTATTCTTTGTGATATTAGGAATTGTTATATTCCTAACGATAAGTGCAATCATTTCATCATTACGTATTGCTAAAGCTATTATTGATAGTGTCGTTAATCCAATTAATGAATTGGTTGGTGTTGCAGAGGAAATGACAAAAGGTAATCTGAATGCACCGGTAAATTATACTTCTACCGATGAGTTGGGTATATTGGCAGATGCTATGCGTTTTACTTTAACAACATTAAATGCTTATGTAGAGGAAATTTCTGAAACGCTTGCAGAAATGGCAGAAGGTGATTTGACCAAAAACTTTAATCAGATTACAGATTTCCTTGGAGACTTCTCTACAATTAAGGCTTCCTTTGTGAAGATTTTAAAAGAATTTAATCAGACATTGAATAATATTCAGGCGGATTCCATGCAGGTGGATACCGGTGCAAGTGAAATTTCACAGGCTGCAAATGATTTGGCAACCGGTACAGGAGAACAGGCAAGTGCCGTAGAAGAATTGACTGCAACCATTAACACAGTTACACAGATGGCAGAAGATGCAGCAGGTATGGCAGAACAGGCATATAGGAGTATGATTAATTCTGTACATGAAGCAGAAGCAGAACGTTTGCAGATGAAAGAATTACAGAGTGAAATGGCTCATATCAAAGAGATTTCCGGTGAAATCGAAAAGATTATTACTACCATTGAAGAAATTGCAGATCAGACAAGCCTCTTAGCACTGAATGCGTCAATTGAAGCGGCAAGAGCCGGAGAAGCAGGACGTGGTTTTGCAGTAGTAGCAGATCAGATTGGTAAGCTTGCAACAGATAGTGCGCAGGCAGTAGTAGATACCAGAGCATTGATTGGTAAGACGGTAGAAGAGATTGATAGAGGTAATAGCATTACAGAGCATACAGCAAAAGGTTTTGATAAGATTATCAAAGATTTAGCGATGTTTGCAGAATCAGCTAAAGGTAATAGCGAAACTTCAAATGCACAGGCACAGGCTCTTGCACAGGTGGAAGCTGGTATTGAACAGATTTCCGGTGTTACACAGGCCAATGCGGCTGCATCTGAAGAATGTTCTGCAATCAGTCAGGAATTGGCAGCCAGAGCAGAAGAATTGGATAGCTTGGTTAAGAGATTTACATTACATAGAGGTTAATGGAAAGATACAAAAGATAGAACTGCTGACATGCAGTTCTATTTTTTTTCCCGTGAAAGGCTTGAAAAACTTTGTGTTTCGAAAAATGTGTGTTATACTGTAATTAGATATGTGGAGTAGTTACATTTGCATGTTGGGAGAACGGAGATGTTTTTTGACGATAGTTTAAAGGGATTGAAAAAAGAACTAAAGGCAGCCGGAGCAGATATGACTTTTGTGAAAAACTGGCAGAAAAGTTATGACAAGGTGAAAAAACAAAGCACTGTGATGGAAAGCAAGTACATAAAAGCAAAGGCGGATTTGGAGGCTGTGATGGGATGCTTAAAGGACATGGAACAGCTTTTGATTTCTGCAAAGGAGACAGTTGGTTTTGGAGAAGTAAAGAAGAAACTGCTGGTTTTTGCAAAAGATATGAAAAAATATAAGAGTAGTTTTGTGTATGAGTTTTTGATTGGAAAAGAGGATAAGGAGTTTCATTTGATTTACGATACAATTCTTGCTCTAATTAGTTCTTTGTGTCAGAAAGAACGGGCGGAAATTTCAGAGTTATTGATTTTGCAAAGTGAAGTTGAAAATCTGATGGCGATGACGAAAGAGGCATTAGAGAAAGCATGGCCGGATTTTCGTGCAATGGCATATTTTTATTTGGAACATACGGATGAAGAACTTTTGCAATTGCCGCATCCGGATAAGATAAAGCTGATAAAAAAGAAGTATCAGGATGAATTTTTTTGTCCTATGAAACAGGTCCTTGAGGCTGCACTTGGAACCGAAAGAGCGAGTAAGGTAATGGAGGCTGAGTTATGGATCTGATAAGTATTATTGCAATTATTGTAATTATTGTAAAAATTATGAATAAAGCTGGGGAAGCTGCAAATAAAGTGGAGCGTTATGGACAGCCTGAGAATATATGGGATCAGATGACGGGACAGAATCAGAGACGGACATCCGCTTCCAATCAGAATACGCAGTGGCAGCAGGCGACAAGGGAGAATATTGAAAAGGCAAGAAAACGTGCAGAACAGAAATACCATGAGTTGGAATCAGAGGTAGTGGGAGAGCTTCATAAGAAAAATACCTATCAAATGCCGAAACAGAATGTGCGTACGACACCGGCACGTGAGCAGGTTAGAATGCAGCAGGTGCATGCAGGCAGAATGGAAGCAGAACACAATCATTCGGAGCGTGTTTCCCCAGCGGAGCATCATCATCCGGAGGATATTATACCGGAAAATGTTCTGGGTACAATTGAAGATTTGATGGTAAAAGGATATGATGGAAATCTTTGTTTTGAACGGGATTTTTTGGGAGAAGCGTTAGATATGATAAATTGTTTTACAATTTCGATGGATATCCCGGAACCAACTGTGGATGATGCAGCATAAAATTTTTATGCGATAGATTTTTGGAACAAGAAATAAAATTGGAATTATTTGGAATATTAAAATATCTAATGGTTCTAAATAGTTACCAAAATATAAAGAAATAGAGGTAAAAAAATGCAGCGTAGGCCAATAGCAGGAGAGACTTACAGACATTTTAAGGAGAAAGATTACAAAATTATCACAATTGCACATCACTCAGAGACAGGAGAAGAATTGGTAATTTATCAGGCACTGTATGGAGATGGCATGGTGTGTGCAAGACCATTGGAGATGTTCGTGAGTGAAGTAGACCACGAGAAATATCCGGATGTAAAACAGAAGTACCGTTTTGAGAAAATTACAGATGCACCAGAGGCGGGAGTAAATGTTGCACCACTAGAAGGAACCGGTGTATGGAAAGCTGATGTGTCGGTAGAAAAACCACTTTCACAGATGACGGCAGAAGAGAAGATGATGGCATTTTTTGATGAAGATGATTTGGAAGCAAGATATCAGATTCTTTTGACGATGCGAGAAGATGTGACAAATACCATAATTGATAATATGGCAGTGGTTATGGATTTGGTAATTCCAGATGGAAGTATTCAAAATCGTTATGATAATTTGAAACGCGCGATTCAGACAAAACAAAGATATGAACAGAACATGAGACTCCGCTAGTGGAGTCTTATCTGTTATGTGGGAGTGGTAAGAAGTTATTTCGACTTGTGACACTTATATTATTAGATCGGGAAAGAGGGCATTTGGGTATGGAAATTGAACGCAAATTTTTGGTGAAGCAATTACCGGAGAATTTAGAATGTTATGAGCAGAAACGTATTTGTCAGGGATATATATGTACGAATCCTGTGGTACGTATTCGAAGAAGTAATGATGATTATTTTTTGACTTATAAAGGGCGTGGAAAAATGGTTCGTGAGGAGCATGAGTTTTCGTTAACAGCAGAGGCATTTGAACATATGCTTCCAAAAATTGATGGAATTTTGATTGATAAGATTCGATATTTGATTCCATTGGAAGATGGACATATGGCAGAATTGGATATTTTTCAAGGGAAATTAGCACCGCTTCGTTTGGTGGAAGTGGAATTTGCATCGGTGGAAGATGCACAAAACTTCGCAGCACCGGATTGGTTTGGAGATGATGTGACTGATTCGAGAGAGTACCATAATAGTATGCTGAGTCAGAAGTAAAATTGGGGCTGATAACCATAAAAGTATTGAATTGTGATGATAGAAGTTAGGAGGAAATTTTAATTGAAAAAATTAGGTGTATTTATGGCGGATGGCTGTGAGGAAATTGAAGCTCTTACAGTGGTAGATATTTGTAGACGTGCGGGAATCGAAGTGGCAATGATTTCCATTACGGGCGAAAAAATTGTAAAAGGGGCACATGAGATTCATTTTGAGACAGATATTCCAGCGGAGTTTATGGATTTTGATATGCTTGATGGTATCGTGCTTCCGGGTGGTATGCCGGGCACATTAAATCTTGGTGCGAATAAATATGTATTGCAGACGATCGTAGATCTTAATATAAAAGGCAAATTGGTATCTGCTATTTGTGCTGCTCCAAGTGTATTGGGTGAAGCTGGTTTATTGAAAGGCAAAACTGCAACTTCTTATCCAGGATTTGAAGAGAAATTGGTAGGAGCACTTGTTTCAGAAGATGCGGTCGTGGTAGACGGAAATATCATTACCAGCCGTGGCATGGGAACAGCAATTCCATTTGCACTGGCGATTGTGGAATATCTGCTGGATAAAGAGACTGCGGATAAGTTGGGGGCAGGGATTATCTATCAGTAATTTGGATTAGAAGGTTGTTTATTTTCTGGTAATTAGTTAGATTAAAATATTTCAAAATGTAAGAAATGGGACCTATTATGTATTGAATGACATCAATACATAGTAGGTCCCATTTCGTGGGACTTTGAACAGATGTTTTTAATCTAAGTGATTACTGCATCTGTTCTTCCTGGCGCTTAATCATCTTTTTCACCATTTCACCACCGATAGAACCGGCTTCTCTGGATGTTAAGTCACCGTTATAACCGCTTTTAAGGTTTACGCCTACTTCGTTGGCACATTCCTGTTTGAAACGATTCATCGCTTCAGATTTTTTTGAACTAGAGTTGTTGTTTGAATTACTCATGTTGTTCACCTCCTTACAGAGTTTAATTTGTGCAAATTCGAAAAAAATATGTGAGGCAATGGTTGACAATTAATGGCAGGAGTGGTTTACTAGAAGAGTAGTAACAAAATCAAATATAAAAGAAAGCGAGGTAAAAATAATGATTAACACTACAATGAATAACATGAAACAGAATATGAATCATGAAATTACCTCGGTGTCTTTGCCAATTTGATTTGATTTTTAAATATATGAAAAGTCTAGCGAACTTTTCATATGTAGTATTTGTTTTCTTTAAAAATTGAATCAGGTGGGAATGTGTTTTAACATATTTTTTGGATGCGTTAAGTATGCTCGGGTAAATCATAAGTTTATCCGGGCTTTTTTTGTTTTATAGGAAAGACTTCCATGCGTTGATGTGCTAAAGTTTTTGTGCTTTGATAAAAACTTAACAAATTTCATGTATCTGTGAATGGAGCAGCGACCCATTCACGGATATGAAGGGCAAAAACATCCTGTGTCAGTTTTTGTCCATATGAAAACATCCACAAGACACCGAAAAGAAACTACGAAATGACAACAGGAGGGTATTATGAAGAAATTACATACATATGTGCTCAAGCATTGGCCATTCTATCTGCTTGCACTGATTAGTATGTTTGTTGCAATTGGATTAGATATGTTATATCCACAAATTACAAAGGTGATTGTAAATGAAGTGTTTGTAAGCGGTGATATGAATCGTTTGCCGATGCTTCTTGGGGCAATCGTGCTTTGTGGTGTGGGAAGAGCCATATTTGGATACATAAAAGAGTTTACATTTGACAGAACTGGTTCCACCATCGGAACAGAGATGCGAAGAGATATTTTTTCACATGTACAGGGTTTGTCCATGGATTATTTTGATCAGACGAATACGGGTGAATTGATGGCGCGTGTGAAAGATGATGTGGACAAAATCTGGAATATTTTAGGTTACGTTGGTATGCTGGTGATTGAGGTTGTTGTACATGTGACGAGTGTATTGTACTGTATGTTCAACTTGAATTGGAAGCTGACATTTGTGCCAATCACGTTTATGATTGCCAGTGCAGCAGTGGCAATTATTATGGAGAAAAAACTGGATAAAGTATACGAGGATATCAGTGAAGAGAATGCGGTTTTGACGACTGTTGCAGAGGAAAATCTTGCTGGTGTCCGTACGGTAAAAGCATTTGCCAGGGAAAAATTTGAGATAGAAAAGTTTTTATCTCATAATAAACGTTATTATGAGCTGAATATGCAGCAGTCAAAAACTTTGGTGCGTTATTATCCATTTTTCCAGTTTGTAGGAACGATGTTGCCAGTTGTATGTACTGTATTAGGCGGATTTTCGGTATTAAAGCAGGAAATGGATATCGGTTCTTTAGTGGCTTATGTAGAATATAGCCGTAACTGTACATGGCCAATGCAGATGCTTGGCTGGCTGGCAAATGATGTGTCTAGTGCTTTCGCTTCGAAAAAGAAAATCGATAAGATAGTGAAACAACATGCGAATTTGACAGAGCCGGAGAATCCAGTGATTTTAGAGGAAGTAAAGGGAGAAATCACATTTGAAGATGTTAGTTTTTCGGTAGAGGATAAAGAGATTTTAAAGGACATTTCTTTTGTGATTCCACAGGGAAAAACACTTGGTATCATGGGTGCAACCGGTTCCGGAAAATCTACCATTGTGAATCTGATGCAGAGATTCTTTGATCCGGTAAAAGGGAAAATCTGCTTGGATGGTGTGGATATTAAGGATTTATCTTTTAAACAGGTACGAGGCAGTAATGCGGTCGTGATGCAGGATGTATTTTTGTTTTCGGATACGATTGCAGAGAATATCAAGATGGGTAAACGAGAGGCGATGCCATTGGAGGATATTCAAAAAGCGTCTGCATTTGCACAGGCAAGAGATTTTATTGAAAATTTAGAAAATGAATATGATACGGTTATTGGTGAACGAGGCGTTGGACTTTCCGGCGGACAGAAACAGCGTATCAGTATTGCGAGAGCCGTGTCAAAGCATGCACCAATTTTAGTGATGGACGATTCAACTTCGGCACTTGATATGGAGACAGAACGTGAAATTCAAAAAGAATTGGAGCAGTTGGAAGAAACTACAAAGATTATTATTGCACATAGAATTTCTGCGGTTCGTCATGCAGATGAAATTATTTATTTGGAGAATGGACGCATTGCAGAGCGTGGTACACATGAGGAGCTTTTGGAGAAGAAAGGGCTTTATTATGATACATATAAGGTGCAATACGGGGAGGTGAGCGTATGGCAGTAAATTCTTTTCGTGAGGACGAACAGGTCAAAAGTCAAGGGAAATGGAAGGTCATTGTTCGTTTGTTCTCATATTTAAAAGATCATATAAAAGGCGTGATTGGTGTATTGCTTTGCATGGGAGTAACGGTAGCCATCAGCCTTGTAAATCCATTGTTAATCGAAAGTGCGATAGATGATTACATTGGAGTAGGAAATATGGAGGGACTTTTGAAACTTGGTATTTTTGCAATGGTGCTGAATATTCTTTTCATCATCATGGTAAAGGTTCGTATGTATGTAATGTCACTGATTTCGAACCGGATTTTGTTAAAGGTTCGTCAGGAACTTTACGAGCATATTCAGAAGTTATCCTTTGCGTTTTTTGACAGCAGACCAACAGGAAAAATTCTGGCACGAATCATTGGGGATGTAAACTCATTGAAGGATGTGTTATCCAGCGCAGTTACTACGTTGATTCCGGATTTTATTACCTTGGTTGGTGTATTGGCAATCATGTTTTTAAAGGATTGGAGATTGGCGGCAGCAGCACTTTGCACCATTCCACTTATGATGGTGGCGGTGTTTGTGATTCAGAGTTTTTCTCATAAAAGATGGCATGATTATCGCAAGAAGTCATCCAATCTCAATGCCTTTGTGCATGAGGATATTGCAGGGATTCGTGTGGTACAGAGCCTTTGTGCAGGTGATGAAACAAAAGCGACTTTTCATGATTTGACCGAGGAACATAAGAATTCTTTTATCAATGCTTGTCGTGTGGCAGATTTGTTTGGACCAGCCATTGATTTTTGCTGGGGAATTAGTGCGATGATGCTCTATCTGGTAGGGGTAAAATATATCGGATTTCCTGAGATTTCCGTAGGCCTTTTGGTGGCATTTGGAACTTACATTAACATGTTCTGGAATCCAATTATGAACCTTTCCAATTTTTATAATCAGTTGGTGACGAATATTTCTGCAGCAGAGCGTATCTTTGATATTTTAGATACAGAGCCGGATATCGTAGATGAAACCAATGCCATTGAACTCCCAGAGGTGGAAGGTGCGGTGGAATTTGCACATGTTTCCTTTACTTATGACGAAGGAACAGAAGCAGAGACGAAGGTTTTAGAGGATGTAAGTTTTTCCGTAAAGCCAGGAGAAACCATTGCGTTGGTAGGACCAACAGGGGCTGGCAAGACTACCATCGTAAACTTAATCAGTCGTTTTTATGATATTCAGAAAGGAACGATTTTGATTGATGGATATGATTTGAAAGAAGTATCGTTGCATAGTCTGCGTAAACAGATGGGTGTTATGACGCAGGATAATTTTATTTTCCAAGGAACGGTGCGTGAAAACATCATGTATGGAAAATTAGATGCCACGGAAGAAGAAATGATTGCAGCAGCAAAAGCAGTTAACGCGCATGACTTTATCATGAAAATGGAAAAGGGCTACGATACAGAACTGCGCGAACGAGGAGCAGGCATTTCTATCGGTCAGCGTCAGCTTATCGCTTTTGCAAGAACGATGATTTCTATGCCAAAGATTCTGATTTTGGATGAGGCGACCTCTAGTATCGATACCCATACAGAGCGTATGGTGCAGGAAGGAATCGCAGGACTTTTGAAAGGACGTACGAGTTTTGTTATTGCACATCGTTTGTCTACGATTCAGAATGCAGACCGTATTTTTGTTGTAAGTGATAATGGGATTCTTGAGTCGGGAACTCCTGCGGAGCTGATGGCATTGCGTGGGGCGTATTATAAACTTTATATGGCACAGGTAGTGTAATTTTGTGTAACTATTCAGGTATTGAATAATTACAATTTTCTTTTGGTTTGTCTCCGCCACGTTTTGTGGCGGAGATGAATTGGATATAAGCTGTACGTAGCCAGGGATTTTTCTTTTAGTTTTGCTGGAGATTTAATGATTTTTGAGGTTTTTGAGTGCAGAATTTTTGGTGAAATGTGGGAATTTGAGAGTTTATGAGAGAATTTTTTGTGGAAATATGGGAATTGTGTCTATGTGGAAAAAGTTCTTGCTGAGACACAATCATTTTTTGCAGAAATTGTGTCTATACAAAATTTTTTGATAAAAATACACAAATTTTGTTTAGTTTTGGGCTATTTTGAGTAAAAAAGAGAGATTTTGAACTGGAATGAAGCAAGAGTCTTTGTGTGAAAGACGATTGTACAAAAAAGTCCTTGTGGCACGGACGAAAGTTGAAAGTTAAAGAAAAATTGTGACTGGAGAGGAAAAAATTTTGTATAGGCACAAAATG
>CAYVGA010000009.1:0-5869 GCA_964449855.1 uncultured Lachnobacterium sp. | reverse complement strand
AAGTTAAAGAAAAATTGTGACTGGAGAGGAAAAAATTTTGTATAGGCACAAAATGATTGTGTATTTTTGAAGAAAAATTTTGTATAGGCACAAAATGGAGAGGACAGGTTATGAATCATAGAGGAACTGTAAAATTAGAAACCGAACGATTGATATTAAGACCATTTGTAATAGGAGATGCAGAGGCTGGTTTTCGCAATTGGATGAGTGATGAAAAAGTGACAGAGTTTTTACGTTGGCCTACGCACAATGATATTTCGATTTCGAAACGTGTGGTAAAAGAATGGGTTGAGGAATATAAAAAAGACAAAGCTTTTTATCAGTGGGCAATTGTTTTGAAAGAGCTGGGAGAACCAATTGGAACAATTTCTGTTGTTGCAATGAATGAAAAAGTTGATATGGTACATATCGGATATTGCATTGGCAGTAAATGGTGGGGGAATGGGTATATGAGTGAGGCATTTGCTCGCATTATTCCATTTCTATTTGAGGAAGTAGGGGCACTGCGAATTGAGTCACAGCATGATCCAAATAATCCAGCTTCCGGAAAGGTAATGGAAAAGTGTGGATTGAAGTACGAAGGGACATTGCGTAAAGCAGACTGGAGTAATAAGGGAATTGTGGATGCGGCGATGTATGGGTTGCTGAAGGAGGAGTATGTTAGATAAGAGAAAGGTATTTGATACCATACCGGAATTGTTTGATAAATGGAGAGTTCGTTACAGTCAGGAATTATTTGACTATATTATTTCGGAAACGCAGTTGGATAAAACGAAGCGTTGTTTGGAAATTGGTCCTGGAACAGGGCAGGCAACTGATTTTGCATTAAAGACAGGTTGTGATTATTGCGCGATTGAACTGGGTGAGCATTTAACGGAATATATGACGGAAAAATATAAGAAGTATTGGAATTTTCATATTGTGAATACAGATTTTGAGAAACATGCGTTTGAAGCCAATACATATGATTTGGTGTATTCTGCATCTGCGATTCAATGGATTACAGAAGAGATTGCGTTTTCGAAATGTTATGAAATGCTCAAAAAGGGTGGATATTTGGCAATGTTTTTGACGAAGGGAGATTATAAATCAACGAATATTGACTTGTATCAGGATATTCAAAAGGTATATGATGCGTATTTTGTGACAGATGCACCTTATAAGCAGAAGTTCCATTATACTAATGCAACGGAGTATGGATTTGAAAGTATAGAAAGAAAAGAGTTTTATGGGACACGTGTATTTACGGCAGATGAATATGTGGAATATATTGGGACGCATAGTGACCATATTATGATAAAACAGGAGTACAAAGAGCAGTTTTATAATGGGATATATGAAGCTATTATGAAACATGGTGGAAAGATAGAATTTAAGGATACATTTGTTTTGTATTTGTGTAAGAAATAGAGACATGAAAGATTGGATAAGGGGTAGCATTGTGTTACAAAGGGGGAACTATGATTCGAAAATTATATCCAAGGGGAAAGAAAAGGGCATTTAGTATTACATACGATGATGGAATTACACAGGATATCCGTTTTGTAGAGTTGCTGAACAAATATGGATTGAAAGGGACATTTAATCTGAATTCAGAGTTGATGGAAACCGGTTTTGAATGGACACATGAAACCGGATTGGTGATAAAAAGGTTGAGTCCTGAGGTTGTAGTGGATTTGTATAAAGGGCATGAGGTTGCGAGTCATACGTTAACACATCCATATATGAGTGAGTTATCGAAAGATGAAATTCTGTATCAGATGGGACAGGATAAAAAGAATTTGGAAAAGCTGTTCCAAAGAGAGATTTTTGGATTTGCCGTACCATTTGATTATTATAGTGATTTGATTGCAAAGTGTGCAGAGGAGTGTGGGTTCTCCTATGCGAGAATGTCAGAGGAAA
This sequence comes from uncultured Lachnobacterium sp., assembly GCA_964449855.1. Lineage (GTDB taxonomy): Bacteria > Bacillota > Clostridia > Lachnospirales > Lachnospiraceae > Roseburia. Next base: position 3,967 of record CAYVGA010000009.1, on the reverse strand, counting down.
GATACTCGTATGCACCGCCAGAAGAATATTTTTATTGGGCAGCAGGTGCTTTTCATATCATGCCAAAATTTGCGGAATTTGTAGATGAATTTTTTGAAACGGAGGAAGAGTTGGCATTATGTCAGATTGTGGGACATTCCTATGATTTGGATACGGAGCAGATGTGGGAGCAAATGGAGGCAATTTTAAAAAGAGCTGCAGAAGATGAGTGTTTTAAAGAGGTTTATCTTAGAAGTAAAACGTTGTTGAATAAAATTATGAAATTCAACGATAAGGAGGGAGTGTGCATGAAAAATATATATGTAGAAGGAATCCAAGGGATGGGAAAATCCACCTTGGTGAATTGTATTTCGTGTGAAATCCAAAAATATCATGTTTGCAGAGAGGGTGATTATTCACCGATTGATTTAGCGTGGTGTACATGGATGTCAAAAGAAGAATATGAAACAATCTTAGAGAACTATGTGGAAATTAAAGATGAGATTGTAAAGTACACAGTGGAAGAAAATGGACATTTTGTGGTTGCTTATACAAAAATTTTAACGGATATTTTGGGTTTTCATAAAGACTTGGAACAGTATGAGATTTATAATGGAAGAAAAGAGTTTGCGGAGTGGAAAGAGATTGTTTTCACGAGATTTGAAAAATTCAGAGGGACAGGATATTTGTTTGAGTGTGCATTTTTCCAAAATATCATGGAGGATTTGATTTTGTTTCATGGGTTAGATGATGAGGAAATTGTGGATTTTTACCGTGAATTATTTGACTTGGTGGATAAAGAAAATTTCTGCCTGTTTTATTTGTATAGTGAGAACATCGAAGAAATTTTGCAGGCCGTAAAGAAAGAACGTAGTGATAATGCGGGAAATGAAATGTGGTATCCGCTTATGATGAATTATTTGAAGGAATCCCCTTATGGAAAAGCGCATGGATATGAAGGTTTTGAGGATATGGCGGCACATTTTCGACATAGACAAATGTTGGAGATGCGCGTGATAAAAGAAGTGCTTGGTGCGTGTGCGGTAGTTTTGCCTGCGAAAGAGTGGGAGAGAGATACGGTGAAAGAATATTTAAATATCGTGAACCGGATTTAAGAGAAAACCTTCGGCGAATGGAAGATAGGTGCAGAAGAAAATGTGAATAGTGGCAAAAAGTATCAGATTAATTTGGATATATTAAAAGAGCTTGTGGAAACGGACCAAAAGGGACGTTATCGTTTTAATCAGGAAATGACAAAAATCAAGGCATGTCAGGGACATTCCATTTCATGGGTAATGCCGGAATGGGGGATATGACACCGTGAGCAAACTCATCTGCATAGCACGCTTAGGAGAGCGAAGCTGATTTCTCATGGGTTTGTGATAGGAGATTTATGAAATGAGGTAGAGAAAAATGTATCAAAAGAAATATTATGAGGCATATGATGAGCGATATAAAACTGCACATAAGCAGGGGATTCGTTGGTTTGGGAATGAGAGTTCGCCGATTGTCGCAGAAATCATTGAGAAGTATCATATTTCAAAAGAAATGTATTTGCTAGAGCTTGGATGTGGGGAAGGCAGAGATGCACAGCCATTGTTAGAAAGTGGATTTCAGTTGTTGGCAACAGATATTTCAGCAGAAGTGATTGCGTATTGTCAAAAGATGCTGCCGGTTTATAGGGATAAATTTCAGGTTTTGGATTGCGTAAGAGATACATTGGATAAGACTTTTGATTTTATTTATGCAGTAGCGGTGGTTCATATGCTTGTTCTGGATGAGGATAGGAATGCATTTTATCAGTTTATTTTGCAGCATTTGAAAAACAACGGAATAGCATTGATTTGTACCATGGGAGATGGGAAAATAGAGATGCAAAGTAATATTCGAACTGCTTTTGATTTACAGGAAAGAGAGCATGAAGGACGGCGTGTGCTTGTTGCCGGGACATCTTGCAGGATGGTGAGAGATGAGATTTTTGTAAAAGAGTTAGAGGCGAATGGGTTCGAGATTTTAGAAAAGGGGCAGACGAGCATAGAAGGACAGTTTGACCAAATGATGTATGCGGTAGTAAGGAGAAGATAAGGGGGATAAGATGAAATTCAGAAAAATCGAAGGTTTGCAGGATGTTTCTCCAGAGAGAATTGAGGGAACAGACGAATGGTATTGTTGTAAAATTGCAAAGAATTGTTTCTGCGATTTGTATGAGGCAGAGGAGATTGTAAAGGCAGGGCAGGTGTACGAAGGAATGACCTGTGTACTGATTCACTATCCGGACAGAAATGTGTATTATCCATTTGTGACAAAAGAAAATGTATATGTAGATGCACCTGTGTATTGGGATGGTGCACTGTATTTTTTAGTGGTGGATTTTACAGCAAAAAAAATAGAAATCGTGGCGTTTGATACGACGATGTATGAGATACAGACGGTGAAAGAATTTTCATTGAATGAGGTGGAAGATTGCTACAATTTGATGCTTCGTGTTTCACCCGTTCTGTTAGTGAGAGATGGAAATAAGAGTGGTTTGGAAGTGATTTATCCGGAGAAAAAACAGTTTGAAATGAGTAACCATGAAGTATTTCTTTTTAAGGATGAGGACAAGATGTATTTCAGCGAATGGCAGGAAGATCCGGAATATCGTGAGATGGTAGTGGTACGGGATTGGAATACAGGAAAAGAATTGGAGCGTTTTGACGGACAACTTTGGCGGATGCCGAATGGAGATGTGTGGGTGATGTAGAGGTATGTTAGAAACGAAAGATTTGATTATCAAGCAAGCAGAGCAAAAAGATTGGAAAGATATGTACTACAACCTTTGGCGACATACGGAAAGTGCAAAATATATGCTATGGAATGTGACAACTTCGGAGGAGGATGCACAGATTCGCATGCAGAAAACAATTGCATTTGAACAAAAGAATCCGTATGCGTGGAATGTATATGAAAAAGAATCCGGACAGGCAATTGGTTTTGCCGGAATGACAGAAATTGAACCGGGTGTTTATGAGGATATGGGTATTGCACTTGGACCGGATTTTGTAGGAAAAGGATATGGAAAACAGATTGTGAACACAATGGTAGACTATGCGAGAGATGTGCTTGGAGCAAAGAAGATGGTGCTGAGTGCCCGCAGTCAGAATATTGCGTCCAAGAAATTGCAGGAGGCTTGTGGATTTATATATTCCCATTCGGAAGATAGGGTTGACCCTAGAACGAATGAGGCATATGTGCTGGAGTTTACATATAAGGAATTATAAAATGAAGGTAACTATGAAAGAGAGAAGGTGTGGAAAATGAACAAGGATTTGTGCATCCCTGTGGATAACGGGGTCGTAAATATTCGTGTGGGTGCAATTATTATGAGAGATGGAAAATTTCTGATGGTAAGAAATGAACGTTTTTCTCATTTGTATTCTGTAGGAGGCCGTATTAAGTTTGGTGAGACTGCGGAAGAGGCTGTGATACGAGAAGTGTATGAAGAAACCGGTGTGAAAATGGAAGTTGATCGATTGGGTTTTATACATGAGAACTTCTTTATGGGTGATGTAGGTGTGAAATTAGATCGGCCAATTTATGAAATTTCATTTTTCTTTTATATGAAAGTACCAGAGGATTTTGAGCCGGTTTGTATGAGTTTTACGGAAGTTCAGGATAAAGAATTTTTAGAGTGGATAAGTGCAGAGGATGAGAGAACGTATTATCCGGAATTCTTCCGAACAGAGCTGGCAGAGCCGGTGGAGTATGTGAAACATTTTGTAACAAGAGATACATAGGGGGATTTTAAACATGGCATATTTTGATGAAAGATTAAAGAAATTGCACGGACAGAAGGCACAGAAAAAACGCTTGGAAGCGATGAAAGCGGAGCTTTTGAAGCAGGAAGATGAAGTGGCTAAAAAAGCTGTAGAATTAGAAAAAATCAAGAAAAAAGAGCAGTTGGATGTAGACAAATTAGAGGGAAAAACGATTAAGGCATTGTTCTTTA
>CAYVGA010000008.1:0-34705 GCA_964449855.1 uncultured Lachnobacterium sp. | reverse complement strand
ACAGATTACTATACATACTTGAATTTTCATATAAAAAACTTTATACTTTATCTAATTATTAACTTTTGGGAGGATTTACCAATGAATATCAAAAAAGAATATTATAAAAATCTAGCTAATACGGTATTGAAAGGATTTCAGAAACGCTTTATCGATGGCTATTACTGTGATACAAAAGAAGAAGCAAAAACACTTGCACTTTCTTTTGTATCAGAAAACAGCACAGCTTCTTTTGGCGGCTCTGTAACATTGGATGAAACCGGCATTCTCACAGAGCTTCGCAACCGAACAGATATCACACTTTATGACCGTGCAACTGCAACCACACCTGAAGAAAACAAAAAAATCATGCATGATGCACTTTCCTGCGACTACTACTTTATGAGTTCCAATGCAATCACCGTAGATGGCGAACTCGTAAACATTGATGGAAATGGCAACCGTGTGGCCGCACTGATTTATGGACCGGAACATGTCATCATCGTTGCCGGTATGAACAAAATTGTAAAAACTGTGGAAGAAGGTATCAGCCGCACCCGCAATACAGCGTCTCCACAGAACTGCATCCGTTTAAACAAAAATACACCATGTGCCGTAAACGGCGTTTGTGGCAACTGTCTTGCGGATACCATTTGCGACCAGATTGTTATCACAAGAGCAAGCCGTGTACCGCAGAGAATCAAAGTCATCCTTGTTGGGGAAGAACTTGGATTCTAATATTACGATTCGCAAACCCATGAAAAATCAGCTTTGCTGATGGGTTTGCGAATCGTAATTATTTAGGTACTGAATAATTACGCATTATTTTGGATTTGCTCAATTATAGATAATCATCTAATTAAATCTAAATTCAACCCCAACCTCTGCCGGTATATCCGAAAACAACACCCGAATACTTCCATCAATTGAAATACTTATAGATAAAATCGATTCCTCTGCTAACAAAATCTCTACACTTCCCTCTGAAAAATCAATTACATAATCCACTAATTCCGGAACTACCATCTCACTGATTTTCTGCATGGATGTTTCATCCAATCTAAGAGTATATGCATGCCCCTGTGTCGTTTCTTCACTACGGATTTCACTTTCCATACATAAAAATCCTATCATTTCAGGAAGATTTTCTATCCCCTGTAGTTTTTCTGCATCACTCACAACTTCCGAATCTGTCTGGAATTCACTCAGATTATAGGTATTTTTAAAATTAATAATTCCGCAATTGGCACTTAATGTAACCGTACCATCTACACTCTCCTGCTTTGTCAGCTTATCAAAAGCCAGAAACAAACGATACAAATCTTCCGTTAAATTAAACAGTGTCGATTCATCTACCGTTGCAACAGCTTGCTGTACTGACTCTGGAATCTCGTAGGCTCCAGCTTCTAATATCTGAAACTGTGATAAAACAATTTCAACAGCAACTTCTGAACCATCTAAAACTGCGTTTCCGGTCATTTTAATTTCATACAAACGGTCATTCCGTGCAGTCATCTCCAAATTCAATGTTTCTATCATGCTAAAATCTATTGCTTCTTGTGTTGAAATCACTCCATTACCTGTAGTTTCATTACCCGCATCTGCTGACAAAACAGCTTCCATTGGTCCAAATGTTTCTAATAATTCTTGTACCTGCTCGCCAGTTACTTTCACTGCATAAGCTGTTTCTAAATCTGTTTTTACACAGGTAAAATCAAATACTTCATAGACCGCCGCAATCTGTAAAAACAAATTTTTATAATCCTGCTCCGGCAATTCCATCTCTTCTGTCAATTTAAATGCATGCCCATTTTCAAGGAATAACAGGTTTTCTGCTATATAAATTGGAACATCCATCTGCTCCATAACAACATACGATGTCTCATCGTCTTTTACCATATAGATATCCGAATCAAACAGAAGCGATTCCCCATTCACATCAGCCCCGATTTGCAAATGCATGGATTTATTTTCTTCCGTTAAAACAGGCTGCAATAAATCCGCGATTTCTTTTCCAATTTTCAAACGCGATAAATGCCCTACACAAAAATCAGCCACAAGCACGACCACTATAAGAACTACGATCATCAACAGAATCCTTATCGCAATTTTCCACTTTTTCTCCATATTCATACACCCCATCTTAAAAACTGTAAAGGGAGATTAGAAACAATCTCCCTTTACTTATTTTATTCCGTATTTCCTTTTTTAACAACTCTTTGTTTTCTTTTTCGAGAAATAATCAATAACAGAACAAGTATAAGCACTGCTGCTCCAATTACTCCAAAATACGTTCCACCAGCAGAAGTTTCAGCCAAAGCAAATCCTGTCTCACCATCTGTAAATTCAAATACAATATAAGAACCTTCTATTATATATTCACGTTCTGTCCATGTACCTGACGCATCTTTTACAAATAATTGGATGTTTTCTGCTTTTATGTCATTTGGAATACGATAATGGAGTTTTTCCACACCAATATTGGAAATAGATACCTGCCAATTCTCTTTTACCGTTACTTCATTTACGGTATTTTCTTGTGCAATCATATCGATTAATTCTACCGAAGTATTCTTGTCAAAAGCACCAATTGCCAAAATAATGGAACGATTATCTTCTGTTTTATCTTTGCCCTGACTTACCATATATTTGGCTTCATATTCTGCTTCATAAACCTGATTGAACAAAATATTCGTCAAACTGCTCTCGGAAAGATAAAAAATTTCTTCCACTTCGTTCATTCCCAAAGTTTTCGAAGTGACCGGTTTTACCACTACCCAGTCATACATTTCTCCATCTTCTACAGAAAGCACCGGCAGTTCCTCCAACGAAATGCTTTCACCTATATTCACGGTCTTTACAATATCTTCCTGTCCTTCTACTACAAAACGGACTATAACCGTCTTAAACATCTCATCCAGATTTTCCAACAGAAGATAGTCCTCTAAAGAAATTCTGCCTGTTGCACCTTTATAATTGATGCCATCAATTCCGCCTCTGTCTGTTCCAACATGATAGTAATAGTTTTCAGAAACCAGACTGCTTCCAGAACTTGGTAAGTCTTCCATGCCGCCGATGATACTTCCAACATATTCTGTGCCGGCAGCGATATCTACAAATGCATAACAGTTAAGAACTTCCGTTCCGCATCCGGCAATACCACCGACATAGTCAGCACCTGCAAGGATACTCTTTGAAAAACATCCTGAAATATAAGTATCACAGTTTCCGGCAATGCCGCCAACATAATCTGCAGTTAAACAATCCAGATTTCCGATATTATAACAATTTAAAATCGCACCCTGTGCCATCTGACCGGCAATACCGCCAATATACTCTTTATTCGCAGAAATCGTTCCAAAGTTTTTACAGTCACGAAGTACCAGACGAATACTTCCGGTAATGCTCATGCTTTCTTCACCAATACTGTCAATATCATCTTCGCCCATCATCATTTCCGAGTCACAGTTTCCGGCAATACCGGCAACTCCATTTTCGCCAGCGACTTCACCATAATTGATACAGCCTGCAATTTTACCAACAGTATCTGTTTCTCTATCATATCGAGAGATATCCTGAATATCCACTTCTGTGCTCATATTCATGGAACTCATAGAACCCATCATGCTTTCCATCTCTGACATCATATTTTCCATCTTGGATGAAATATCAAGAGAGTCTGTTATATTTGTAATCTCTTCACTTTCCTCATATATTTTGTCAAAGGAATTACTGAAATCATTCATAAGGGAATCCAGCATATCCGGGTCAAATTCTCCTGTTTCCGGATCTCTCCAATCTTCCAACGAACCCAAAGCCTCTTTCATACTTTCCATTTCAGCAGACATATCGAACGAACCATCACTTAAACCAAATTCCAATTCTTTTATGCTGTTTGTCATTTCTTTCATGGAATTTTTCATCGAATTCATCATGGAATTCATTTTGTTCTGCATGGTTTCCATTGGGTCCGGACCAAATTCCAACACGATGTTCGGTTTAAACTGACCTACAATACCACCAACACCATCCGAGCCTTCGACTTTTCCATAGTTGGTACAGTCAACCACATGGCCATTCTGTGAACCGACAATACCACCGACATTATAACCCATTTTTTTGTATCCCACATCGGCATGGTTTACACATGCACGGATAACACCTGTGCTGGTTCCTGCAATACCGCCAATATTGGTCGCTGTATCTGTACTTTCTTTTTCCAGTATACTGTTTATATCAAAATCCAAACTCATAGCAAGAGAGTTATGGTCTACTTCTGCATTAATCTCTGCCTGATTCGAACACTGACGGATGACACCTTTGTTTTCACCAACAATGCCTCCGATATAATGATTTCCATATACTTTGCCGTTTACCGTACAGTTTTCAATGATACTGGATGCTTTATTTAATCCCGCAATACCACCAATAATTTCATTTCCCGAAACAGTACCTGTAAAACTACAGTTTTGAATCGTACCGCCATTGACACCTGCAATGCCGCCAACAGTAGTACTCGTTCCTTCGGGCTGAATTGTACCTTCGATATGTAAATTATCTATCACTCCTTTTGACTGTATATAGCGGAAAAATCCAACAACAGAGCGATTATACTCTACGGTCCATCCTTTGATACTATGTCCTTCCCCATAAAATGTACCGCCAAATGTTGGAATTCCATAAAATTCCACACCAGTCAAATCAATATCATTCTGTAATACAACTGTTTTTCCTATACTCCAGTCATCATCCATACAGTTTTCTGCCAAAACCAAAAGATCTTCTGCTGTCGCAAGATAAACCGTATCTTCCGGAAATACAATTGGTTCCCCATAAACAGTCATTGGTACAAGAGATATCAATAAACATACCATAAGCAACAAACTGCCAAATTGTTTTTTTATTCTATGCTTCATTGCTTGTACCTCCTTCCATAGGTTCTATGGTGTCATTCATTATCTGCTCCATCTGACCGGAGGCATATGCCTTCTTTGCTTTCTCGGCAGCATTTGGATCATATTGCTGCATATCAATGGACAGGTTATTCGATATAACTGCTGCATGTACACGACCATATACCATTGCATCTACTTCACCATCAACCACACCTTCTACCCAGCCATGCATACGGCCTTTGACACGCATATGGCCAAAATCTTCGTATTCGGACACATCTACGCTGACACCTTTCATCACGAAACTTGTGCGCTCAATGAGTTTATCACCAATTACTAAGATACAAGGCAATACAAACAATACTAAAATCATCGAAATCAAAGTACCACGACCAATACACTCACCCATGACTGCGTTTGTTGGTTCTGTACTAATTCCTCCCAGCAGGAATCCCATAACCGACATAATAGTACCGGAGGTAAGTACCGTCGGGAATGCCTTATTTACAGCCACTGCAATTGCTTCTTCTGCTGGAAGATGCTCTTTCTCCTCGTTGAAGTGACTGGATATAACAATCGCATAGTCAATATTACATCCCATCTGAAGAGAGCTTACAATCAAATAACCTAAGAAGTACAATGGTGTATTTGTAATGGTTGGAAATGAGAAGTTCATCCAAATCGCTCCCTGAATTACGACAATAAGAAGCACTGGTAATCCAACGGACTTAAATGTAAATAACAATACCATAATAACGAATACAATAGAAAGTATGCTGATAATGGTATTATCTGTTGCGAATGTACTACCTAAATCTCTACAACTGGTGGAGTTACCAATCGCATAGACTGGTTTTTCATAATGCTTATCTGCAATTTCATGTATTTTTTCAAGGAATGCATATGTCTCTTCTCCCTCATCCGGAAGGTCTGCATATACGACCAAACGGCTATATTCTTCAGTCTGAAGCTGTTCCTTTGCCATATCGAGCATATCTAACATTTCAGCCATTTCAGCCATTTCTCCATCCAAAGACATACCACTGGATTCCAAGGTATCCTTCAGGAAACAGAACAAATCAAACATTGGAACGCGATAACTATCCATATCTATCAGTTTACCATACTGTTCATCTTCCATCGCATACATCATGTAAAGCATCTCTGCGATATCATAATCCAATCCCAATACTTCAGACAATTCTCTTGCGTTTAAGGAATCTGTCAATACATAGCCATCCATCAACTCTGTATTTGCAAGACCCATGGTAGATTTTACTCCCTCGCAGGCCTCTAATTCCTTCAAAATCTGTGCTTCTGCTTCGTAGTTGCCTGTTGGAACAAGAATCGCTATCATATTGGTGGTACCAAAAATGTCATTTACCTTGAAATATGCCTGCTGACGCTCACTCATATTACTACGACGAAGTCCTGTAGTAGAATATGTATATGGACATGAACTTGATAAGAAAAATGCCCCCACAAGAACTACCAAAAAGATAGGCGTAATGACCCATTTTGCCTTTGCACAGAATTTTCCGATAAAAGAAACATTTGGCAATAAGTTTTTATGTCTGGTCTTATCAATAAGTGGTGAGAAAAGCATCAAAAGGCCTGGCATAAGGGTAAATACGGAAATCAAGATAAGTAATACGCCCTTAATCAAAACAATCGATAAGTCCTTGCCAATGCCAAAGTCCATAAAGGAAAGTGCAAACAAACCACCGATTGTCGTAAGCGAAGATGCTGAAATTTCCGGAATGGCTTTCGACAAAGCCTTGATACATGCTTCTCTTGCCGGTAAAATCTCGCGCTCTGCACTAAATCGATGTACTAAAATAATTCCATAGTCGATACCCATGGCTAGCTGTAAAAGCATACCAACGGAATCCGAAATGAAACTAATCTTTCCAAGCAAAAAGTTAGTACCCATGCCAAGAAGAATCGCCGCACCAAAGGTCAGTCCAAGTACCGGAAGCTCTGCATAAGCTGTAGAAGTTAATATCAGTCCAACGACAATAATCACAACAGCATATCCCATAATTTCCGTCATTTGTACAGCGAGGTCTGCCACCTGATCATAACCAACTGTAGTATCTATCACATAATCATAACCGGTTAGTATCTCTTTGATGTTTGCTAGTGCATCAATGGTCTCCTGTTCCAAATCTTTCCCATCAAAAGTTACAGATATCAGTGCATAGGCATCCTTATAGGATTCCGGCTTGTTGCTAAAATCAACCATCGTAATGCCCTCAACCTCTACGATTTCATCATAAAGCGCCTTCGCCTCATCATAAGTTACATTGGAAATCATAACACGTGCCGATGAAAACATAGCAAAATACTCATTCATCGTCGTAATCCCCTGTCGTGTCTCAGATTCCTCATTCAGGTAAACCGTTACATCCGTTTCTACCTGTTTCCAATTCATAGAGACAATGCTGAAAATGATAGCTGCTATGTAAATAAAGAAAAATAAATTTCGCTTATCTACAATAAACTGCGCTATGGTTTCCATAACATTTCCCTGCTTTTGTTTTGGTTCCATTTTTAACCTCCTCCAATTTGTAAAATTTCCCTTTTTGTATCTAAACTCCATACATTCAATTATCGTTCACGAAAAGATAATTGACAATTGTTATTTATTATGATAGGTTATTTTCAACGTTTTGGCAACAGTCAAGATTTTTTATATTGTGGCATAAATAACAAAACCCCCATTTTTGTTATTTATTTTGGGAGTATTTCAATGAAAAAAAAACTAGACTTACGTATTCAAAAAACATATCTTGCTTTAGAAAATGCATTTATAAAATTATTAGAAGAAAAGCCTTTCGAATCCATCACAACAAATGAACTTTGTGACGCTGCTATGATTCGAAGGACTACTTTTTACAAACATTTCGAGGATAAATATGACTATTTTTCTTTCTTTATTTCTAATTCGATAAATCGTTCCAGAAATAATACTCCTATAGAAATTTTAAAAGAAGATCCTGTGAAATATACAGAATTACGACTAAAAGAACATCTCTCTTTCTTTAAGGAACACAAAAAAACAGTAAAACATTTAAGTGACAGCAATATGATTACTTTCTTTTTACTTTGCGTACAAAAACAGCTCGACAACGAACTTCGTACCATTTTAAAAGAAACCGGAGAATATGAACCTTCTCCAGAACTTGATTTTACCATTTATCTTTATACAGGTGCTCTGCTTTCTTCCATGGGATGGCTGATAGAACATCCGAATACCTTTTCCGAAAAAGAAATAGCGCATTTAATCCTGCAAAATATTGGTTCACCATACCTATCAACTACTACAACATCGTCATAACACTACATAAAAGCACAGCTCAAAACACTTACTGTTTTGAGCGTAAGAACATGATTCAGGTACTGAATAATTACTAATTTTGAATTACTTCTGCTACTACCTGTGCAATTGCTTTTGCTCCGTCAGCATTTGGATGAATTCCATCTGCTTCAAACCATTCCGGATGTGCTTCGCTCAATGTATGGATATCAATGACTGAAAATGGATATACACTCGATGTCGGCATCAGTTCTAATCGCTCGACAATTTCGTCTACGACTGCCGGCTGAATATCAAATCCTGCAATCCCTGTAGATGGATCCGCTTTTTCTGTAAAGTATGCTTCTGCACATAAGCCGATATACACCTGCGGCTGCTTTCCATTTTCCAGATAAGTGCCAAGAAGTGCCATATAATCTTCCATAAATGCATCTATTCCATTCCAGTTTTCCGGCTTGGCATCATTAGTTCCCAACATAAACACGATAATATCTGCATCATAGGCTAAACTCGCCTGATATACATCCCGGCTACGATATGGCTGGTCCCCCTCCGGATTCACACAAGCACCCGACGAACCGTAATTTGCCACATTATATTTTTCACCCAACAATTCCTGCAGCTGTGCAGGATAATTATTTTTCTCCCAGTTTTCTACACCATGCCCATAAGTAATGCTATCACCGATACATGCAACCTTTATCTGTCCTTCTTTTACTTCTTTGTTTGCATACTTTCCGGATAATCCATGGCTATACATATAACTGCTGCCACCAAGAAGCATAAGTCCTAACACCACTACTGTACTAATTAAAACCTTTACAATTTTTTTCTTGTCCATCTTCTTTCCTCCTGCTATTTTTTATTTTATAGTTCCATACACCTGCACAATCATTTTTGATACAGATTGAATAATATCATCTGTCGTGCAATTGATTTCACCTTTAATCCATTGCGTATACACATCAATAAAACCGCTTAGAAAAAAACGTACTGCAAATTCAAATTCAAAACTATCTCTATATTCTTCCGGCAACTCCATAGTTGCTACGATTCGTTCCACCATCATTTTTTTCATCTTTTCCATCTGCTTCATTGCCACATGGGAATTACTCAACAGACGATACAGCTCTTCATTTTCACCTGCCATTTTAATAATTAATTGCAGGTAATGCTCTGGATTCTCTAACAAATCCGAAAAATTCACTTTTCGCAGATACTGCTCTGAAAAATTAATAAACTCTTCCTGTATTTCATCTAATAAACCCATAACATCCGGATAATGCGCATAAAAAGTCGAACGATTAATATCTGCACGATTTACAATATCCGTTACCGTAATTTTTTCAAATGTCTTTTCTTTTAATAATTCCAAAAATGCCTGTCGTATCAACTTTCTTGAACGAATCGCACTTCGGTATTCTTTTTTGTTTGCCATCTGTTCAACAGCAGCTCCTTTCCATAATGATATGTGGAAATTAAAAGTTGTAACAGTTCAGCCTTCTGTTGAATCACTTTACAGATTAAACTGTTAATAACATACAACCCTAAAATACCACACTATATATAATATCAAGCATCTGTTGGATTTTCAACCTGCTGCCACCGACAATTTTCATCACTTTGTCGGATTTTCAACATATAGAACAAAATTGTCCGTTGAGTTTTTCTGTCCTAGCTTTTAGTATAAATGCGTAAGGTAACTAAACTCCGACCTTAGCAATAGTGAACCCCCTAGACGTTCCCTCATTTCGTCTAGGGGGCATTCCTAATTATATGGTTAACCTTATTTCACTTCAAAGAACATTGCTGCAAATGGTGTCAGTTCAATATTCACCATTTGTTCTTCCAATTTGAACTTCTGGTTATGCTTGTATGTTTCTGTACCATTGTAAATCTCATTATCACTTGCCATCAAAAGTTTCAAATATTTGGCATTTTCCACTTTCAAATCGTAATTCTGTGCATCTTCTGAAAAGTTAAACAGTGCTATGATTCTCTGCTTTTTGCCTTTTCGTTCTATACAGTAGATTCGTTTTTCTTCCTGATGACAATCCAGCCACTCGAAACCATTTTCACTGTAATCCTGCTGCCAGAATGCCGGATGTGCCTCATACACCAAATTCAAGTCCCTCATAAAACGTGCAAATGTATCATGCATTGAATATTCCAGCACATCCCAATCCAGTTCACGTTTTTCATCCCATTCCCTGAGCTGTCCCAGTTCATTTCCCATGAAGTTCAGCTTTTTGCCCGGATGTGCATACATGTACATATACAACGCTTTCGCCTGTGGAAACTTCATATCATACTGTCCATTCATTTTTTGGACAATCGTAGCTTTGCCATGCACTACTTCATCGTGGGATAATGGAAGCAGATAACGTTCATTATAATAATACATCATAGAAAATGTCAGCTTGTGGTATGCTGCTTTTCTATCATATGGATGCAGACGGAAATAATCCAGTGTATCATTCATCCAGCCCATGTCCCATTTATAGTCAAAACCGAGTCCGCCCTCATTTACGGATTTGGTAACGCCCGGATAAGAAGTCGAATCCTCTGCAATCAGCATAACACTTGGATATTTCTCTTTTAACGATTTATTCATATAGCGGATAAATTCCACTGCATTGTTGTTCACACCACGTGCCTGATTTCCCTGCCAGTAAATGATATTACTGAGTGCATCAATACGAAGTCCGTCAAAATGATACTCTTTCAGCCAATAATATGCACTTGAAGTCAGAAAACTCTGTACTTCTCCACGGGAATGCATGAAATTCTTACTGCCCCATTCACTACATCCAACATCTGTATGTGGATATTCATACAAAGCTGTTCCATCAAATTCTGCCAATGCATATCCATCCACTGCAAAATGCACAGGTACAAAGTCTAAAATGACCCCAATATCGTTCTGATGGAACATATCAATCATTTCTTTTAAATCATTTGCGGTCCCGTATCTGGAAGTCGGACTGTAAAAGCCGGTACACTGATATCCCCAGGAATTATCACTTGGGTGTTCCGCTAATGGGAGAACTTCCAAATGTGTATATCCTTTTGCTTTCATATAAGGAATCAACTGTCTGGCAACTTCCTGATAACGATACCAGCCATTGACATCATCTGCATTTGTCTTCCATGAACCAAGATGTACTTCGTAAATATTCACCGGCTTATCACGACCATCGGTTCGCTTTTCCATCCATGCTTCATCATGGAAAGTATAAGCATACATATCACGCACAATGGACGCATTTTTTGGACGAAGTTCCATACCAAAACCATATGGGTCGCAATGGTCGATAAACATACCATCTCTGCGGTAAACACGGTATTTGTACATCTGTCCCTCTGTTACACCCTCGATGTAACATTCCCAAAAATTGCCATCGTATACTTTCTGCATCGGTGTTTCATTCCATCCGTTAAAATCACCAATTACAGAAATACGAACTGCTGCAGGTGCAAAAACACGAAAGTGTGCACCTGCTTCATCCCAATGACACCCTAAATATTCATAAGCATTTAATGCTCTTCCTCTGTAAAATTCCTGATTCATCCTTCTTCTCCTTACACTAAGTCCTGTATTCTACCTATATCTTATCATAAATTACGGAACAGTTCAGCCTTTGGCTGACTGTTACTAAATTACAACTATTTTTTGTACTAAATTTTAGACAAGAATCATTTAACAAACCCTATTCTTACTAATTGACACTTGTCGTTTTTCTGCTAAAATAACTATAACAATTTAACAAATCATCAGCCACCGACAATTTAACCCATTGGTTAAATAAACAACATTTATTAAAAATTGACGAAAAAGGACTTAGTATGGATTTAAGAACAGAACGCACAAAAAAAAGTATTGCAAATGCATTTTTAGAATTAAGAAAACAGAAACCAATTGAAAAGATTACGGTAAAAGAGCTTGCAGAACTTGCATATATTAACAAAGCAACCTTTTACACCCATTACCATGATATTTATGATTTGACAGATCAGTTGGAAAATGAATTCATGGAATCTATTATTGAAGAATTGCCACATCCGGAAAGTATTATCACTGACCCGGCACTTGCAACCCGTGAATTAGCAGATGCTTTGATTCAAAAACATGACATTTCCAGCATTCTTTTCTCTGGAAGCAGACAGGGCTACCTTTCCGAGAAAATCTATATCACACTGATAAATTATATTACATCTAAATATCCTGATCAGGAACTGGGACTTCGCAGAAACATTGTACTTTCCATTATTATCCAGGGAACCTTTCATGCATACCAGACCTTTGCAACAAATGAAAACCGCGATGAAGTTACTGAGATTCTTGGAGAAGTTAGTAGCTGTTTAAAAACAAACTTTTTATAAACCATATATAGCAAAAGCTGTGAATTGTATAAAAATACAATACACAGCTTTCATTTTTTATCTTAATCTTCCCCAACCAGCTTCACTGTCAGACAGGTATGCTGAACAGCTTCCAGAAATATCTTAAATATATCTGCCGTCTTTAATCTTAAACTGGATGTATTGATACAAGGATGACAGCCAAAGTACTCTGCTTTTAACACATCTTCATCCACCAGCAGAGTTATTTCATTTTCCTTATCATTCATAAGTCCTAACACACTCGCAGAACCTGGTGTGATATCCAGATATTTTTCCATATATTCCGGCGGTGCAAAGGAAAGACGGGAACTGTTAATCTGTTTTGAAATCTCTTTTGTTTTAAACTTCTTGTCATTTTTAATCATAAGCAGATAAAACTTTGTTTTCTGTGTATTGCACAAGAACAGATTCTTGCAGATAACTGCCGGTGCCAGCACCTCATCAATGGCAGCACATGCTTCCATCGTATTCGCCTCTTCATGATCCACACGCTCATATTCAATTCCCAAAGCATCCAATAAGTCATAGGTACGGATTTCTTTTTCTAATCTACCCGATTCGTCCTGCGGACGGCCTTTTTGTAACTCTAATTTCATTTTATTTCCATCCAATCTTCCTGAATCTTCTATTACAGGATAACTCTGCACAAATACCATATTCCGATTTGCTGCCTTCCATTATGCATCCCGCATAAACCTCTGAAACAATTCTATATATACATGTTCGATATCTTCAAATGGCTGTACCTCATAGCTCAATTGGATTCCCAGCTTTGGCTCCGGACCATCCTGAGGTACATTTAACAACTCAATCATATCAAAATAAAGAATATCATCATCAATTTGACTCACCAATTTCTTTTCTTCTTCGGATAATGTGCTTCCCAAAAACTTCGTATAAATCAAATCAATGAGCTTATCTTCTGCCTGTACGTATTCCTGTAGCATTACCTTAAATGGACGAGGCACATCCGACATATATGCCTCGCCGGCATCATGCAGCAGGCATCCTAGAATCACACGCTTGGAATATCCCCTTGATTCTGCCTCTAATGCACAATACACACAGTGCTGTCCTACGGAAAAAAACTGCTTCACGTGACCATTTCCCCTACAGGTCAAGGACAGAGCGTGTGCAATATCATGAATATCAATTGCTTCCATATCCGGTACTAACGGATCAAAATGTTTTCCTGTATAAGTTGTAATATATCCCATGTATCCATTTCCTTTTCAAAATTTATAATTAATAAGAAATAAATCCAAACTGTGCCAATGAATAGAAAATCAAAATCACAACCAAGCAAACCGGTGCAACATATTTAATCATAACACGAAAAATCTTTCTACGTCCGAAATCTTCTCCATTTTTCGTAACTTCATCCTCAATCTGCTTTGTTCCAACTACCCAGCCAAACATAATGCATGTACAAAGAGCAACGATCGGCATCAGTAGACTATTTGAAATATAGTCAAAAAATGTAAGGAAATCCATGCCAAGTGGTGTAATATTTCCAAGAACTCCAAATCCCAATGCAGATGGAATACCAAGGAAAAATGTAAAAATGGCTACACCAAGACTGGCTTTTCTTCTATCCCATTTGAATTTATCCAAAATATTCGAAACAATAGCCTCTAAAACGGAAATAGAACTGGTAATTGCTGCAAAAAATACCAAAACAAAGAAAATAAAACCGATAAATCCACCAAATGGCATATCTGCAAATACTTTTGGAAGTGTACTGAACATCAGACCTACACCACTTGATTTTAGCCCTTCTTCTCCGCTGAACATAAATACCGCCGGAACAATCATAAGACCACTCAGGAGTGCGATTGCAGTATCAAAAATCTCAATATGGTTTACGGATTTCATAATATTTACATCATCTTTTACATAAGAGCCATAAGAAATCATAATACCCATTGCCAAACTCATCGAAAAGAACAACTGTCCCATCGCTGCACAAACCGTTTTAATTGAAAACTTACTAAAATCAGGCAATACATAATATTTTACACCTTCCATTGCACCCGGAAGCGTAATAACATAAATGGAAATAGCAATCGCAAGCACAACCAGAATCGGCATCAGCATCTTACTGAAACGCTCTACCCCTTCTTTTACGCCACCTAAAACAATCAGTGTCGTAAGGAACAGGAATATCGCAAAATACAACAGCGGCTCTTCTGTCTGTGAAACATAATTTCCAAAGAATGTATCACCTGCTGCATCTGCACTTCCACCTGTCACATAAGTCACCATGTACTTTAATACCCATCCGCCGATTACACAATAATATGGCAAAATAATAATCGGTACCAATGTCGCCAGATAACCTACAAATGTAAATTTTTTGTTAATCTGCTCAAATGCACGAATGGCACTGGCTTTTGTTTTTCGGCCCATACCGATTTCCATAACAAGCAAGGAAAAGCCAAAAGTAAGTGCAAGAATCAAATAAACAAAAATAAAAATTCCACCGCCATACTGCGCTGCCAAATATGGGAAACGCCAAAGATTACCAAGACCTACTGCACTACCTGCCGCAGCAAGTACGAACCCGAGTCCCCCGCTGAAACTACTTCTTTCTTCTTTCATAAATTGAACACCTTTCTATATTTATTTGTCACTGTACTTTTTAATCCCTGCCTTTAAAATTTTGTATACAAAATGCAAGGTCTAAAAAAGCACCTTGCATCATTCTAACACATCCTATTTTGTTTCTCTATATATTTCTATATAATATTATATTCTTTTTATCATAACAGTAAGTTATAATCTGTTGATTTTTATAAAATTCCCTGTTTACATTCTTCATCTTTTGCATACACATCAAGACGAACTCCTTTGTACTCCGGATGATATAAAATGCCCTTTTCTTTGCTCACTTCTACTCGCTCTATCGGAAAGTGAAGAATCCTTTCCAATTAGCCCTCAATAACAGCCTTCACCAACTGCCATGCAATACTACCCTCTCGAATATTCTCCAAAGCCTCCTCAAACTTAAACCACTTAGCCGTATCTACCTCCTGTGAAAATACAAAATCTGCCTTTTTCACCTTTGCTTTAAATCCAAGCATCAGCATCTCCTTTTTCTCATAAGGATACGTTTTGATAAATGTCAATTCTTCCACATCTAAACCAAGTTCTTCTTTTACTTCACGAACCACAGTTTCTTCTGCGGACTCTCCAATCTTCATATGTCCTGCCACACAAACGTAAGTCGCTGTAGTCACATAGCTCTGTTTCAATAGGGCAACTTCATTTTCTTCATTTACTACCGCAGTAATAATGCAGGTTTCAAACATATCCCACAATGGAATACTACAGCTTTCACAGAATGGCACAAGCCCTTCATCACCAATCTCTTTTTTTATTAATTCTTTTCCACAATGTGGACAGTATGTAAATCTCATACTTTCTACACCCTTTCTTCATATAAAATAGTTACAAAATAATACAATCAAATTTTTGCATAATAGTATACCTTGTAAGCAAAGTCTTTTCAACCCAAAATACTTTGCAATCTTATATGCCAGCATAATTGCCGGATTGTATCGTCCGTTTTCCAACGAACTAATTTGTCGCGGCGTAAATAAAACCATGCACTGAAGTACATGGCCTTTTCCAAAAAATATTTATTTCATCTGATACAAATAACAGTCCTTTTCATGTGAGTAAATAACACCTATAGCCTGCAAATAAGAATAGATAATGGTACTCCCCACAAATTTCATGCCACGCTTTTGCAAATCTTTTGAAATTGCATCTGACAGTGCATTTGTTGTTTTGTCTGTTTCATAAAGAATTTCATCTCCTGTGAAAGACTTTAAATACTGATGAAAACTACCATATTCTTCTACAATTGCCTTAAAAATCCTACTATTATTGATACTCGCATTTACTTTCAATTTATTACGGATAATATCCTTATTGTTTAACAGCTCAGCGACTTTTCCATCATCGTATGCACATACCTTATCGATATCAAAATCATCATAGGCAGCT
Organism: uncultured Lachnobacterium sp.; assembly: GCA_964449855.1. Classification (GTDB taxonomy): domain Bacteria; phylum Bacillota; class Clostridia; order Lachnospirales; family Lachnospiraceae; genus Roseburia. The sequence continues at coordinate 18,097 of CAYVGA010000008.1, read as the reverse complement.
CGAAAAGCCTCTCTTTTATTTAATATACATTCCCATGACAAACCTGCCTGAAAAGATTCTAAAATGAGCATTTCGTATAAATACTTATCCTCCCAAATTACCTTGCACCATTCATTGTCATGGTATTCTATATACTTTGGATTTTTTAAATTGCACCATCTGCATCTGTTTTTCAGTTTCATATGTTCTCCCGCTTTCCATAAATCCGATCGTTATCTATATATTCAGCGATAAAAAATTACGCCGAACCTATAGAATAACTGTATTGTACCTTCTATCTCCGCTTTTGTTGGATGATTTTTCATACATCTCAGTTTTTTCATCCGTATCAAAAAGCATCTTATCAAAATTCTGCAGCATCCACTCCGTCATTTTCTTAATACCTTTTAACAAATGCCTTAGACAAATTCATTTTTTCAAACAAAGTTGGAATTGCCCATTCTTTTGCATTTTTTAATATATTGGCTTGATTTACAACTACATCTACTTTGGTGAGTGCGATACTCAATTGTCCGATAATTTCTCCTATAAATCGTGCCTTCGGCAGATAATCTTCCAAATACATCGTGCTGACTTTTAATTGCTGGCCTCTCAATCGCTTGGTAAGGTAAAAATACAAATCTTCACTTGCAACCACAAACTTGCCTTGGATTGTTTTGGTTGGTGCAGCCGTTGATAAACCTACACTTTCAATTGCCTGTGCTAGTGAAATATGCTTTTCTACATTGCCTAAATTTGGCGAAAACTTGATGATATAATGCTCACCCACATAACATGCAGATTCACTGATATTCCCTGTTTCCGCATATACAACATCTGCCAGCTTTTCATTCTCTAATCCCCAGTTCTTTAAAACTTCTTTTATCTTTTTATGTGATACCATAATGTGCTCCTCCTGAAATAGATTGATTCTATAAGGTTTTCTTTTCTTGCTTATATGAAGAAATTCTGTTGGCGTGTATCCAAACTCACGAACAAATGCTTTATAAAATCCTGCCTGCGTTTCAAAGCCATACGCTAATGACACCTCAACGATTTTCTTTCCACAGTGCATGTCATACAAAGCATGAAGCAATCTCCGCCTTGTAATATATTGCATCACCGGCATGCCAACTGCTCTTTGAAACAATCTATAATAGTGAAACATAGAAAAACCTGCCATTTCACTTAATTCTTTTGCCGTAATGTCTGTTTTTAGATTATCTTCAATATAATCAATAGATTCCTGAATCATCGACAGATACATTCCAACACCTTCTTTCTTCTTTGTAGCTACACACATATGATATCACAGTAAATCACAGAAAATTTTTCCTGATTTGCTATCACGTGCACCATTCTCAGAATAAAACCAGCCATCTCTTAGAATTCTCTAAAAGATGGCTGTCCTTATGTAAACACTATCCTATATTTAAAACAATTCATCCAACAATAAATAAAACTTTATCTTCTCCCAATTCGGCTCTACATTATCCAAATCCACCAAATCATTTTCTACTTGTATACGAGCCTCCTTTAGTACAGTATCTACATCACGAATGCGTGGACATTCCGTGACATCCACTTTCCATAACATCTTCAATCCATTCGCTAATGCTTCCAGAAGTATCTGCGGATGTTCCAAATAATATGTATCACAAGACATTTCGCCACCCATTTTTGACATAAATTCTCTACCTAAGCAGACTGATATACAACAACCACGTCGTTTTCTAATATTCTCGTACTTCCATCTGGAATAATTGTCTGTTCTCCACGAATAATCATTGCGATTAGTTCATTTCTTGGTATCTTCAAGTCTTTAATTTTCATGTTACACCACAAATCATTTTTCAGAATTTCGATTTCTCGAAGAGTTTCATTCTTACTTGGATAATATGGTGGAACACTTAAAATCAAATCATCCCCTGATAGAATAACAGTATCTCCTCTTGTAACAATCGTCTTTTCCTTACGCTTAATCATAAGTGCCAGTGCACCTGTAGGCATACTGACATCACGAATCAATCTGTTTTTCCAAATATGTTCTTCATCAATATGCATTTTCACCAATTTGAAGTCAACAGTTTCCTGATAATCATTAAACGTTTTACGAACATCCAAAGTATCATCAATCATATCAAATTTCTTAGCTGCCCATGGAAGAAGCGTTCCTTGAATTGCAACCGAGAATAGAGAAACCATAAACACGATATGGAATAAATCCTGTTTCATTGGCACGTCTGCAGCAACTGCCATAATTGCAAATACCGAAGAAGATGCTCCTCGAAGTCCTGACCATGCAACCAAAAGACATTGATTTGTAGTGCATTTCATAGGTTTCATAAATAAAAATACCGCAATTGGTCTTGCAATTAAAGTCAACACTAAAACAATGTACACTGCTTCTCCCATGATTTTTGGCATCTGATGTGGGAAGCTCAGCCATCCAATCAAAAAGAAAATTAAAAACTGTGATAAACTGGTAAGTCCATCAAAGAATGCAATAACCGTCCCTTTATTTCGAATTCTTTTATTTCCTGTATAAATACCAAAAAGATATACTGCCAAATACGCATTTCCTTTACACATATCGGTAAGTGCATAGCAGATGAGTACAGCCGCAATAAAAAACACGGTATCCAATCCATCCGATACCAATCCGGTTCGAGCAATGATATATACACAGACTTTCGCACAAACAAGTCCAATTACTGTTCCAATCACGAGCTGTAAGATAATTGGTAAAATAACACTTCCCATCTCACCGGTTTTCACCATATTGATTGCAATCAACGTCAACAAATATGCTACCGGGTCGTTACTGCCGCTTTCTACTTCCAAAATCGGAGCTGTCCCATCTTTTAAATTCAATTTATTCTTTCTTAAAATCGCAAACACGCTGGCTGCATCTGTTGAAGATAGAACGGCACCAATCAAAAAACTTTCTGCAAATGACATTTTAAGTCCTAAATAACATAAAAGTGTAGTCACAATTGCTGTAACAAATACACCTAAAGTTGACAGGACAATAGCTTTTCCTGCATATTTCTTGGCTGTACCCCATTTCGTATTGAATCCGCCATAAAACATAATGAAAATCAAAGCCACCGAACAAAGTTTTTCTGCAAGTGCAAAATCTTCAAATGGAATCCCAAATAATCCATCACTGCCAAACATAATACCAACAAACATAAATAAAATAAGTGCTGGCATTCCAAACTTATCAGAAAACTTTTCAGCAATCACACAGAAGAAAATAATTGCTGCTACAAATAAAATATATTGCGTCATTATTCTTTACCCCTTTCCCAATATAATTCATTTTATTATATCATACTTTCGTAACAATAAATAGTTTGTATTTCCTAATAAACAGTAAAGAATATAACATTTCACAGCACGAAAAAAGGAACCTCGTTTTCACGAAGTCCCTTTGAATTTGCGTTTAGATTCAAAAATTAGTTAAATTTTCTCTTTCTAGCTGCTTCAGATTTCTTTTTGCGCTTTACTGATGGTTTTTCGTAATGTTCACGTTTACGAATCTCCTGCTGGATACCTGCTTTTGCACAGTTTCTTTTAAATCTACGTAATGCGCTATCTAAAGTTTCGTTTTCTTTAACTACTACGCTTGACATCTAACCTAACCTCCCTCCAGTTGTGGATTCTCAACTGTAAGGCAATAATAATTGCACTAACGTATATATTTTATCAATTATTTCATTTTTGTCAAGAGCATTTCGACGAATTCAGAAATATTTTTCCAAGAAATTTACTTTTTTCGCATCAGAAGCTACTACATTTAAACTTTTTAAATATTTCTATCGTAATTATTTTAACATATTCTCAAGTGCTACTACTACTTCAGTAATTGCATCCGGAATACCTGCTGGATTCTTACCGCCAGCCTGAGCCATGTTTGGACGACCACCGCCGCCACCGCCTACTTTACCAGCGATTGCTTTGATGAGGTTACCAGCATGTGCACCAGCTTTCTGAGCTGCATCAGTAGCCATAGCAATAAGGTTTACTTTGCCGTCGCAAGAAGAAGCGATAACAACTACACCTTCACCGAGTTTTTCTTTGAGCTGGTCACCAAGGTCACGAAGTCCGTTCATATCTACACCATCCACAGATGTAGCAAGAACTTTTATGCCTTTTACTTCTTTTACCTGATCCATTACATCACCAAGAGCATCTTTTGCTGCTTTGCTCTTTAAGGATTCGTTTTCAGAAGAAAGTGCTTTTACTTCTGCCATAAGGCTTTCTAATCGATCGATTAAGTTCGCAGGCGTAGATTTTACTACTTTTGCTGCTGCGTTTAATTTTTCTTCGATTTCTTTATAGTAAGCAAATACATTGCTGCCTGTAAGGGCTTCGATACGACGTACACCTGCTGCTACACCGCTTTCAGAGATAATCTTAAATGCTGTGATTTCAGCTGTGTTAGATACGTGTGTACCACCGCAAAGTTCTTTTGAGAAGTCACCCATGCTAACAACGCGAACAGATTCACCGTATTTTTCTCCGAAGAGAGCCATTGCACCGCTGTTCTTTGCTTCGTCTGAAGTCATCACTTCTGTAATAACTGGTATAGAAAGGGCAATCTGTTCGTTTACGATAGCTTCTACTTTTGCGATTTCTTCTGCTGTCATAGCTGAGAAATGAGAGAAGTCGAAACGAGTTCTGTCGCCGTCCTGGTAAGAACCAGCCTGTTCTACGTGTGTACCAAGTACTTCACGGAGTGCTTTCTGAAGTAAGTGTGTTGCAGAATGGTTACGGCAGGTTTTTGCACGTAATTCTTTGTCTACTACAAGTTCTACTTCTTCGCCGTTTGAAATCATACCGGATACCATCTGTCCGATGTGACCTACTTTACCACCAAGTAATTTTACGGTATCTACGACTTTAAATTCACCGTTTGCTGTACGGATGATACCTTTGTCACCCTGCTGTCCACCCATTGTTGCGTAGAATGGAGTTTCATCAACAATAATTGTGCCGTTGTCGCCTTCTGCTAATGCTTCTACAACTGCTGTTTCTGTTGTAAGAGCAGAAACTTTTGATGTATGAGTTAATCTGTCATATCCTACAAATTCAGATGTGATTGCTGGATCAAGTTCTTCGTAAACAGTAGCGTCTGCACCCATGTAATTTGTTACTTTACGAGCGTTACGAGCTTTTGTTCTCTGTTCTTCCATGCATGCTTTGAAACCAGCTTCATCATATGTAAAGCCGTTTTCTGCAAGAATTTCGCTTGTTAAGTCTACAGGGAATCCGTAAGTATCGTAGAGTTTGAATGTATTTTCTCCAGATAATACCGTCTGTCCTGCTGCTTTTGTTTCTTCCATCATTTTGCCAAGGATAGCAAGACCCTGGTCGATGGTTTTATTGAACTGTTCTTCTTCTTGTGTAAGCACTTTGAAAATAAATGCTTTCTTATCTTCTAATTCCTGGTAGCCATCTTTGCTTTCGTTGATAACAGTTTCAGAAAGACGAGCAAGGAATGTTCCTTCGATACCTAACATACGTCCATGGCGAGCTGCACGACGGATGAGACGACGAAGTACATAACCACGACCTTCGTTGGATGGCATTACACCGTCGGATACAAGGAATGTGGAAGAACGGATATGATCTGTGATCAAACGGATAGAAATATCGTCGTTTTCATTTGTCTGGTATGTTTTACCTGACATTTCACAAACCTTATCACGGATTGCTTTCATTGTATCAATATCAAATACAGAATCTACATCCTGCATAACTACTGCAAGTCTTTCAAGACCCATACCTGTGTCGATGTTTTTCTGAGCAAGTTCTACATAGTTGCCTTTGCCATCGCCTTCAAACTGTGTAAATACGTTGTTCCATACTTCCATGAAACGGTCACATTCACAGCCTACTTTACAGTCCGGGCTGCCACAGCCGTATTTTTCGCCTCTGTCATAATAAATTTCAGAACATGGGCCACATGGACCAGCACCGTGTTCCCAGAAGTTGTCACATGCACCTGTTTCCGGATCACGATAGAAACGTGTAATCTTTTCTGCCGGAACGCCTACTTTTTTGTTCCAGATTTCGAATGCTTCATCATCTTCACCATAAATAGATGGGTAAAGACGGTCTTCTTCTAAACCAAGGTTCTTTGTTAAGAATTCCCAAGACCATTCGATCGCTTCTTCTTTGAAATAATCACCAAATGAGAAGTTACCAAGCATCTCAAAGAATGTAAGATGACGAGCTGTCTTACCTACATTGTCGATGTCACCGGTACGAACACATTTCTGACAGGTTGTCACACGGTTACGTGGTGGGATTTCCTGTCCTGTGAAGTATGGTTTTAAAGGTGCCATACCAGCGTTGATTAATAATAAGCTGTTATCATTGTGTGGAACCAATGAAAAGCTCTTCATTGCTAAATGATCTTTGCTCTCGAAAAATTCAAGATACATTCTGCGTAATTCATTTACGCCTAAACTCTTTTTCATTTCTCTATTTCCTCCGTAATTATAATATCCCTAACGATAAAAGAGTCACTTGCGACCCTTTTGTGCACGAGCGGTGTTGCATAGCAACGATCTTCCATTCCGCGAGTTGCACATTCTTCGTTATGTCTGTTTACAGACATAACTGTAGCCATGTCAACGACATGGCTATATTTTTGCGCATAACTATCCTGTAAATTGTTTCCATTCACTTGAAATGTCAAACAAAATCATCCTATCATCTACAGTTTACGACTAGTTATGACTTCTATTCTTCTGTGGCGGCGGCTGCTTTAGCGTCGGAAGATTTACGCATTTTAATACCAATAAATGCACCTGCTCCACCAACTCCAACTAAAAATAATGCAATTACAACATACTGTACGATACTCATAATAAAATCGATCATTTCTGTTACCTCCGTCTTCCTAAAGTTTCGTATTATTTAAGCCATACTGAATAATTACCTTTTATCTATTAATTATAAATCATTATTCCCAACATTTCAACGCTTTTTTTAATCTTCCGCAATCATAAACTCCTGATTTTCTTTTTCGATATCCATAATGCGTTCTGCCATTCCCATATTTGAAATTTTTCCTTTATAACGAGCGATTCCTGAATAATCCTGCCACATATGCATCGGGAAAACCACTTCTGCTTCTGTTTCCTGCATAAAGAAATCAAATCCACTATACATATATTTGCCCTGACGCGGGTCCATCGGCACAAATGCTACATTTATAGGAAGTCCTGCCAATTGACGTATCTGAAACTTATAACTTCGCTCCTGCGCGCCATTGGTCAAATCTCCTGCACCATCCCAAATCCAGTTATTCAAGTCACCCGCATGATAAAAAGTTGCCCCATTTGTTTCTACATAGTATGCCACACCTGCATCCGTGGAACGAAGTGTCTTAATATTTAAATCATCCACTTTGTATTTTTTGTCCGAAGTCACAAAGGTCACTTTTTCACGTACCTTCGGGTCAATTCCATGCTTTTTCAAAAAGTTCGGACTGATTTTGATATCCTTTGAAAAAATATATTTGATGTTCTCATATTTTTCTGCCCACCGCAAAATATCCATGTCATAATGATCTTTATGACTATGGCTGGCAAACATATAAATCTTCGTATCCGGTTCATATTCCGGAATCTGCCCGGTAAAAGTATACCCATTTAATTTATTTCCATCAAAATAGTCAAATATCAAAACTTTATCATCTACTTCTACTAAAAAGCAGCTATGGTGTATAAATATAATCTGCATTTCTCTATCTCCAAAACTACTTCGTACTCCGAGTAGTTTTTCACCTTTCTTTTATCTCAACTCTGTAACTGTTTTTCATCGGAATTCGCAACTCCACGAGAAATTCGTTCTTACGTTCAAAACAGCAAATGTTTTAATCCCGATATAAAACGGATTCCACCAACACATCTCCCTCATATCGAAGTTTCAGCGAGAAAAATCCTTCTCTTTCCTGTAACAAACGTAGGAAAATCTTATCGCCCTCCCAAAGATTCAAATGCTCTATCTCTTTCTTTGGTACCCAGAGCAATTCTCCCTCACTACAGTCGCGCATCGCTGTTTCCGACAATTCTCCCTCAAACTCCGAAGCCGTAAACAAATGCATGTATTCGCTTTCCCATTCATCGGATACGAAAGTTACCAATCCGCGAAATCTGTACTCTGTCAATGTCAGACCTGTTTCTTCATAAACTTCACGCAACAGACATTCCTCCGGCGACTCATCTGTTTCAAATTTACCACCGACACCAATCCATTTATCCTTATTGCAATCGTTTTCTTTTTTCACACGATGCAGCATCAGGTATTTTTCATTTTTTTCTATATAACAAAGTGTTGTCAGTTTCATCTTGTTTCCTTTTCTTTTCAAACCCAAAACAAAGAGTTCGCTTGCGAACTCTTCGCGCGCGAGCGGTGTTGCAAAGCAACTAGTTTCCTCTCCGCGAACTGCGCCTCCTCAGCGGAGCATTTTTTGTTTCATAGGAAAGACACAAAAACTTTAGCACTTCAATGTATCAAGGTCTTTCCTATGAAATAAGAAATCAGCTTCGCTGATAGTTTTTGCTCACTCAGAAATCTATTCTTACGCTCAAAACAGCAAGTGTTTTGAGCTGCAGCAAACAATTTTGCATTCTCTTATAATTTCAAATGGTTTATCACCGTTCCACCTCGTTGCAGCACAAGCTGTACACATTTCTCATAATTCTTAAAATCCAAGAGGTTTTCCGGCGAATGTGCATCTACACCAATGATAAACGTATTGCCATTTTCGATACCAAGCTGAATAAAATCTGCTGTTGGATAATGCAGTTTCTCACGAAAACCATTCAGATTGATTTCAATCGGCATATTTCTCTTTTTCATCTCCTGTACAATCTTTCCCATGTGCTTTCGATAAAGCACTCTATCACCGGTAAAACACATAATATCCGGATGTGCCACATACAGAAAACGGTCTGTGGCCAGCCCTGACAAAATGCGTTCCACATACATCGCCAAATGTTCTTCATCATTCCATGGACGTTTTGGACTAATCCAGCCATCCTCATCATCAAAAAAGTGTTGTCCTAAAATCATATAATCAATTGGATATTTATCCAATTCTACCATCGTTCTATCAAACAGTTTTGGATAGTATTCCATTTCAAAACCACAATAAATATCAATGTCCTTTGCATATTCTTTTTTCAATGAAAGTACCGAGTCCACATAACCTTCCAGCTCGTCCATGTGCATACGGATCGTTGATACATAACCACCATCAAACACATATGGTGCATGGTCAGAAAATCCCAAGACATCGTAACCTGCTTCGATTGCTCGCTCTACATATGCACGATCTTCGCCTTTTGCATGATGACAGCGGGTGGTGTGGGTGTGCATATTAATTATTTTGTTTTTAAAATCGCTAATCTGAATCTTTGACATAATATTCTCCATTTTATATATTGTTATTACTTTTCAGACCCATGCCAATCACTCTACTGATTGGCATGGAGAGAACACATAAAGCAAGCCAAAGCAACACCCTTCTCGCCACAGGCGACTCTAATATGGGTGCTGCCCGTTGCAATTCAGGTGTCAGCTTGGCTGACTTCTGAATTGTAACATATTACTTATTTTATCAAAGTATATACATTTTTTCTAGTAGATAGCGCAAATGATTTAAATCTATTCACGTAATTATTCAGTACCTGAATAATTACGATTCGCAAACCCATGGGAAATCAGCTACGCTGATGGGTTTGCTCACACCTGAATCATGTTCTCACGCTCAAAACAGCAAGTGTTTTGAGCTGTACTGAATAGTTACCCATTTACTATAAATGAGCAAATCCTGAAAAATATACAAAATTATCTCCAAATAATTTCTTAAACCCAACAAATCCACTCTCTTTCTGCAAAATGTCTTACATAAACACACCGTTTACATTGTAAAAGCAATCATTTGTGTCTATACAAAAAAATTCTCCTGTGTCTGGAAAACAATTTTTTCTGTATGGACACAATTATAATTTATTTGACATAGAAAACCATTTTTGCTTTAAAAATTTATTATATTTTACGCGAAAACAAATTTACAGTAGTTTTGTGCAATTTTTCAAATTTGCTCATTTATAATCACTATGTTAAAATACAATTAGATTCATACCACGAAAAACATAACCAAAATAAGAAAGACGAGGTAATATTTGAATGAAAAAACAAACACACGTACTCATGATTTGTCACGGCAATATCTGCCGTTCACCTATGGCAAAATACATTCTACAGGATATGGTAGAAAAACGCGGGATTGCACATGATTTTATCATCGACTCCTGTGCAACCAGCTATGAAGAAATCGGAAACCCTGTATATCCTCCTGCCCGTCAGGAACTCTCCAGACACGGTATCTCCTGCAAGGGACATGCTGCTCGTAAACTGGTAAAAGCAGATTTTTCCGAATATGATTATCTCATCGCTATGGAACAATACAATCTTCGCAATATCCGCCGCGAATTTGGTGACAATCTTGCAAGTCAGGTATCTTTGCTTTTAGACTACACCGACACCCCTGGAGATATTGATGATCCTTGGTATAGTGGTGGCTTTGATGTAACTTACAAAGAAATCGTTAAAGGCTGTGAAGGATTTTTAGTACATCTTGGATACTAATTGTGTGTAAACAAAAAGCCAACTATTCGGTAAAGGAAGAAAAATTGTACCATCCGCACATCTCCAACCTGCCAGAATATCAAGTCTTCGATATTCCGTATCCCCTGCTACGTTATAATATGCACCATATTCTGGCAGATAACAATCATATTCACTGGACAAGAACATGTTGGGCATGTGATTATCATCTGAATTGAAAAATACCGTTGCAAACCAGTCGAGTTCCTCTTTGGTCAAAGAAGTGCCGGATACACCGAAAGGTTTTGTTCCATCAACCTCTACTGTTTCTTGCACTGACTCATTTTCTGTAGAATTCTCCGCATCTGCAAACTCCTGTAACAATTCCTTATAATAATCCTTATCCAAAGTACCGTTTACACATTGATAAAAATAATCCTCTCTCGCAATACGATTATCTCCAACTGTCGTAAACGACTCAATTTCATTTCCCTGTGCATCATACCAAATCAGCCAATAACTCCAGCCACCATGTCCCACAGCCGAACCTTTTTTCTGAAATTCCAGTTTATTTATCTTCGCTGTAATGCGAAAAATCTCATTCTCGTCTGTAATTTCGATAATTTTACCTGTCATTCCGCTTCGAAGCTCTATTTTCGCAATTGCTTCTACATCCAAATCAAGAGTAATTGTTTTTGGATTGGTCATAAAACAAACTGCGATAATAATGCAGACAATCACACCCATTGCTACAATCCACGTAGATGGTTTCTTATAATCCAAAATATTCTTGACACGTTCTTTAACCCCAATTTCACCGAAAGCAACCGGACAGGCAAAAATCATATGTCTCGGATTATTGCAAATCAACAAACTCTTCGAATACTGTTTCTTTTCTTCCTCATTCATCTGTCGAATCACTCTCTCATCACATGCCAGCTCCATATCACGGCACAATAAGATATATGCCGCCCAAACCAATGGATTAAACCAGTGCAAAGTCAAGATTGCAAAACCAACCGGTTTCCACCAATGGTCACGATATTTCAGATGCTCGTTTTCATGTGCAAGAATAAATGGAATCTGTTCTTCTGTAATAAAGGATGGCACATAAATACGAGGCGATATCACACCTAAAACAAATGGTGATTGTATCTCATCACACATCCATATATTCTCTCCGATTTGCAAAGATGCAGCCACCTTATTCTTTAATCGAATCACACTTATAACAGAACGCAAACCGATTACAACCATTCCCAGCATCCAAATACCTGCTGCAATCGGAAAAATCGGCTGCATGGAAAATCTGTTCGTATTTAAGTCTGTAATATCCACAACTTCATCCGGCAAAACTTCTACACGCTCATCTCCTATATCTTTATTTGGTTCCTCTGCCTCCATGTTTTGTAAATTATCCTGTTGATTTTCAGACATTCCCGAAGCTTCATTCTTAGACTCGTCCAAATTTTCTGCATCTCCTACTGCCACAGAATCGAAAGATTCATTTTCATTATTCTGCTTTGAACGAACCTCTATATTCGGAACCAAACTCCATGTACTCTCAAGAAAAACCGGACACAGTAATCGTACTGCTACAAAGCCCCACAACACATAACGTAAAGACTTTGGTGTCTTTTTCATAAAAGCACGAATGACGATAACCGCTAGAATCAGCCAGCTGGCTGAAATACTCTGATTCAATATCTCTGTAAATACATTTACTAGCACAGAACCTGCCATAACTACCCCTCCCTGGATGCATCAATCATCCTATGTATCTCTTCGATTTCTTTTTCTGTCAATCTCTTACTGCTGGTAAATGCAGCAATAAATGCCGGAAGCGAACCATCAAAGGCCTCTGACACAAACTGTTCACTCTGCACTGCCTGAAACTGCGACTTAGATAAAACAGAAGTCACCTTTCCATCTTTGTTCTGAAAAATGCCTCTCGCACATAACTTTCGTAATACTGTATATGTCGTAGATTTTTTCCAATTTAATTTTTCCTCACAAAGCTTTACCAGCTCACCAGAAGATATTGGCTCGTTTTCCCAGATAATATCTGCAAAAACAGATTCTACTACAGCTAGTCGGATTTCTTTTCTCTCTTCCATTTCTGCCACTTCCTTTCTTATGCAATAATCGGTTTATCATGAATAAACCTCTTCTTTAGTTTATCACCGATAAACCAAATTGTCAATTCAATGATTCAAAGTATTTTAAAGATATAAATCAAAAAATGACCAAGTGATTAGTGTACACTCACTCGGTCATTTTCATTATTATAGTTATTGATTATTTAATTCTGCTTTTATTTTCAGGACAAACTGCTCATCACATTGCACATATCTGCAGATTTTCTTAATCGGCTCATTATCATTTAACATATTTACTACCATAAGACGCATCTGTTGTTCTATTCCTTGTTCTATTCCCTGCTCCACTCCAATTTTTATTCCCTTTTCAATACCTTTCTGTTCTACACCATCGCTTAAATTACACATAATTTCCAGATCTCCTTTCATTTTCTCCGTCATAGGTATATCATAATCTTTTTCTATAATTCGCTTCTTTTCTGATGCATTTATGTCTGATGATAACAAAATATCCAGCAATCCCAATAAATCATTTTCCCTGTCTTCATCTCTTACACCGAGACAAATTATAATTGCAGTCATCAAATCATAATAATCTTCCTGTTCCTTTACATTTCCAACATACTGATTTTCCACTACGCTGTATTTTGTAATGGTATTATTACGCTTTTTAGGCGGATTCGTACAAATCCACACCGAATACACTTTCTGAATCTTCTCATAATGTGATTTTGTAAACACTGTCCCATACTGTGAAGAAATCATGCGGGCACAATAATATAGCCCTCGTTTAATAAGCGGATATCCCGGATAAAAATCATTTTGTGCTTCTACATTTATAATCATCTGCACAACTTCATTCGTTTCCGGCACAATTGCACGAAACTGAATATCATATGTAATCGAACCTTCTGTAATTGAACCATCCTCCACACCTGTGCCTGTTATCTTAGGTACATTCGTTTCATCCGGTAACACAGATATCCCTGCAATTTTGGGTTCTCCCACGATAAATTTTTGAACAATTTCCTGCACTTCATACTTCCGGTACTCTTTCATGGTGTGTTTCATAATCCATGCCAGAATAATTTTTTCTGCAAGTATTTTCTTACAGGCTTCATCGTACTGCACTTTTTCATTGGCACAATCAAGACTTTGTGCCAATGTTGTTTTTTGTTGCCTCATATGCCTCCTTCTGCAAACCATATGAAACTCCCTATAAAAATTATATGAAAAAACAAGCAAACAGACAATGGTTTGCATTCATTTTCTTATACTATTTTCTTAAATTTGAGATAATTCCCGAAATAGGGATGATATCGAAAAACACCAATCTATTTTTCGATATGAATAACTTGATATCCGGCAATATTTCCCTACCGGATATGGATGCCTCCTGCATCCGACACTTAACTATACATATAATTCTTACTGACGAGTTATATACACTGTCTGTTGTTTTAATTATACGAAAACATTTTACAAAATACAAGAGTCAAAATTTTACATTCCGTCCGAAAAGTAAGTAACATCCAACATACTATGAAAGACTAAGAATCCCCTGGGCTAAACAGCCTTAATAAGATTTCTTAGTCTTTCTATACACTACTTTATATAATAATACATACCAAACCGCCATTATTATCATTCACAATTTTCTGCATCGTATTCTGCAGCTGCGTCTGGCACTCATCATCCATTTTTTCAATTTTGTCCCGGATACCATCCTCCATCATCTCACCAAGGGATTTTCCAAAAATATTGGTACTCCATACACCATCTGCGGAGAGTTCTCCATCCTTGATGTAAGCAATCAGATCTTCTGCCTGTTCTTTATTTCCTACAATCGGTGCAATTTCTGTTTCAATATTGGCACGAATCATGTGAACCGATGGCGAGTTGGCACGGATTTTTACACCAAATTTTCCTGCATGTGTAATCAGTTCCGGTTCCTCCATCACAATATCCGAAAGCTCCGGTGCTACTACACCATATCCTCTGGCAACCACACTATCCATAGCATCTTCTACACGTTCATAAGATTGTTTCTTTTCGGATAGTTCCCGGATCATGCCAATGAGCTGATACTGGCTTGAAATTGGTGTACCTGCAACATCACTCAGATAATCGTAATAATACTTCTCATCCACATCCATACGAAGTTCTACGCTTCCATCTGAGGTATGGATTTTCTGAACAAAAGGCTTACAAATAGAATTCGCAATTTCATTTTTCAAAACTCCTTCCACAGTCTTTGCCCCATCATTTCCTCTGCCAAAAGTTCCAACTGCATCTTCTTCATACAAATCCCGCATCTTTGTCACATTCTGCAACCAATCACTTGCAAAACGAATCAATTCCGCTTTTACCGGATGCTCATTTTCAAGCATCTCTGTCCACTTCGGTATATAAAACTCCACTACGGAAACCGGAAATTCCAACAAGACACTTTCCAGCAATTTTACAATATCACTCTTCTGCATCTGCCTGCAATTGAGTGCCAGTACCGGACGAGCATACTTTGCTTCCATTTCATCACGAAGTTCCTGTGTCTCCACACTGTATGGGCGTTCACAGTTTAAAATGATAACATATGGCTTGCCGGTTTCTTCCATTTCACGAATGGTGCGTTCTTCTGCATCTATGTAATTTCTTCTATCAATTTCACCAAAACTGCCATCGCAGGTTACCACGACACCAATCGTCGCATGCTCTTTAATAACTTTTAATGTACCAATCTGTGCCGCATCCTCAAATGGTATCTCCTCTGTAAACCATGGTGTTTTCACCATGCGCTGCTGTCCATCCTCCATATGCCCATTTGCACCATCTACCACAAAACCGACACAATCCACCAATCGTACCCTCACATCGGTACTGCCATCCATACGGATGTCCACTCCATTTTGCGGAATAAATTTCGGCTCTGTAGTCATAATTGTCTTTCCTTGAGAAGACTGCGGCAATTCATCAATTGTTCGCTCTCTTAACGGTCCATCCTCCATATATGGGAGCACACATAAATCCATGAAACGCTTGATAAACGTAGACTTTCCTGTACGCACGGGTCCTACGACTCCTATGTATATTTCGCCGTTTGTCCTACTTGCTATATCTTTATATATATCCACGAAAACATTCCTCCATTCCTCTATATAGGAATGTATATGCAGGAACATTTGAAATAGAACTATTCAGCAAATAAAAACCTTCTTATTCATGCAGGCCACTACATAAATAAAAAGGTTTCATAATTCTTTATTTCATAAGTTTAATTGCACCCGGAAGACATTCGATATGCATTACGGTATTATAAGAACACATCTCACCATCGGTATGCCATACAAATGGTGTCTTTAGTACAATATCTGCTTCTTTAAAATCAATGCCAAGATAAGCTTTGTTGGTCATGTGTTTTCCTGCTAAGAGTGATGGAAACGCACCCAAAGCACCAAATTTAGAAAGACCATGAATAATCGTCATGGAGAGCTTTCCATCATCAGCCTCTGCCGTAGGTGCCATTGGCACACCGCCGCCCTCACATTTATGGTTCATAACAGCGATAAAGATTACTTTATCTAATATACCATGTTCTACACCATCTGCCACGATATGGGCATTCAATGTAGGCATCGCAAACAATGACTGCAAGGTTAAAATTGCATAGGTAAGTTTTCCTAATCCGATCTTATTCAATACTTTCTTGAGGGTAGAAGATAATGCACGGCGGCAAACGTCTGCGTCCACACCTACACCTGTACTAACTGCAAAAAATTTCTTACTTTCGCCTTCATCCCAGGATAAACAACCTAAATCCATATAAGTAAACTCTTTGGATTCTAAAATGCGGTTTAAATTCTCCATTGGGTCTGCGGATAATCCCAACCCTCTTGCCAGGTCATTTCCAGAACCTGTAGGAATATATCCGATTTGGATTTTCTCATAGTCACGCACACCATTGATTACTTCATTAAATGTACCGTCACCACCAAGAACAATAATTTTTACAGTTTCCTCTGCACTTTTTACTAATTTTCGGGAGATTTCAATCGCATGCCCTGCATACTTCGTTTCATGAAGTACATACATCACTTTTCTGCGCTCCAATTCGTCTCGTAAACCTTCCCAAATCTTTCTTGCTTTCCCTGTACGGGAATTTAAGTTCACTATAAAATGATACATATTACTACACCACATTTCTTACCTTTAAATATATAAGAGTTGCATCTCATCTATACTCAAACTGTCACTTAAAAGTTTATGAGATTCCGCAATTATACAGAACTGTATAACTGCGGAATCTCTATTTTGTACATTATTTATTTCACAGGATTTAATCTGCCATATAAATCTGCATATTTATGCATTTTCTTAGCCAATTCTTTGCTAATCTGTTCTTCAGTTGCTCTCCACTGCCAGTTGATACCAAGAGAAGATGGTGTATTCAGACGTGCATCTGAATCAAGTTCCAAGAGATCCTGCATTGGGATGATTGCCATATCAGCAACAGATGCCCAAGCTGCTCTCATAAGTCCCCAGTTATAGCCTTCTTCCTCTGTCAGATATAAGTATTCTTTTGCATATGCAATTGATTTCTTTGGAGCTGATTTTAACCATCCTACAATTGTATCATTATCATGTGTACCTGTATAAACTACACAATGATTTGTATATGTATGTGGTAAGTAGTTTGTCTCTTCACGAGAATCAAACGCAAACTGGATAACCTTCATACCTGGGAATCCGGAATCTTCCAATAACTGTTTTACAGAAGGTGTTAAGAAGCCAAGGTCTTCTACGATAATAGGAAGTTTGCCAAGTTTCTGTTCTAATACACGGAAGAGATCCATACCTGGTCCCTGTCTCCATTCACCATTTAAAGCATTTTTATCTGTTGCAGGAATTGCATAGTAAGAATCAAATCCTCTAAAGTGGTCAATACGAACGATATCGTATAATTTTGACATAGCAGAGATACGTTTTGTCCACCAGTCATAGCCATTGTTTCTCATGTTATCCCAACGGAATAATGGATTTCCCCAAAGCTGTCCGTCTGCTGAGAAAGCATCTGGAGGACATCCGGCTACATCGATTGGTTCTCTTAAATTATTTAAGTAGAATTCATTTGGATTTGCCCATACATCACAACTGTCGTAAGCTACGTAAATTGGAACGTCACCAATAATCTGGATACCTTTTTCGTTTGCATATGCTTTTAATTCTCTCCACTGTTTGAAGAAGAAGAACTGAAGCATTTTGTAGAACTGCATACCATCTCTGAATTCTTCTTTGAACAGATGCATTTTATCATCGTGACGATATTTGTATTTATCTTCCCATGTGCACCATGCTGCACCATTGTTTGCATCTTTTAATGCCATGAA
>CAYVGA010000007.1:0-36784 GCA_964449855.1 uncultured Lachnobacterium sp. | reverse complement strand
CTCAATTATAGCATATAAGTAAAATTATAGTTTGTTTCGAAAAGTGAAAGAAAAAATTAGATATCTATGTTATAATACGGACAATTACATTTAGAAAAGAGGAACAGACAAATGAAATGTTTAAATTGTGGATGTGAGAATCCAAGATATTTGTGTGTTGCCTGTGCAACAGAGCAGATTTTAGATAAAGTATTTTACGAAATACGTACATATAGACCGGAAACCTGTGAAAATGTATACTTAGCAGAGTTTGCAGCAGGATTGACCGAGAAATATGCAGAACGTGATATTATACCGGAGATTTTAGGATATTTTGATTTTGAGATTTCGGAATATTATTATTGTCAATACTTTAAAATGAGAAGAGACAATCGGTTTGAGGCTGCTGCGCTCAATTATTTGGAGAAACATGCTCGAAATGAAGAACATTCGCAAAGGGTCATGTATGATTTGATAGAAAGTTATATACCAAGTGATTTTATTAAACCAAAGAAATGGTGTGAATGGATTGCGTGCAATGAAAATCTTTATGGTGAACTGTATGCGGTTGCAGCCAAGTATTTTGCCATGATTGGGGAATATGATATGGCAGATGAGATTGCGGATAAGGGATTAGCTCTCTGTAAGGATGCGGAAAATAGAAAATTTATTTTTTGTTCTTTGGAAGGTATGGTGGGTAAATTGGAAAAACAAAAAGAAGATACCTTACGATATCGTACCAAGAAACCATATTGGCCTGCGACAGAGGAACGTCGTCGTGCAGTTGCTATGTTTTATGATGCAAAGGGGATTGCATATCCTCGTATCAAGAGTAAGCCGCAAAAAGTCAAAGAAAGTGAATTTACGCCTATTATGGAGTGTTATGAGGATGAGCTGACAGATTATTGTGCATTTTGGTGTGCGGAAGCATTTTCGATTACTGCAGTAAAAAGTATGTATCAGCTTGCAGCAGTAAAGGTACGGGATGGTAAAGTCATGGATACATGGGAGTCTTATATTCGTCCTTGGGATGGCGGTGAGAGAGCCAGAACGGTGGCTGCCAAAGAAGTTGGAGTGTCGGTGGAAGTCATTGAGAGTGCGGAAGATGTGGATATGGTATTGCCAAAGTTTTTTGCATTTGTAGAAGAGGATGTCTTGGTATCTACAGGTGCTTTGGGGAATCAGGCCAAATTAATAAGTCGTGCAGCAAGATATGCTGGGATGAAGGAAATCAAAAACGAGTTTTATGATTTGTTGGATTTGGCAGCAGATGTGTCTGCGGAATTTGATTTGGCAAATAATACGAGAGAATTTTTGTTATCCAATTTTTCTATAGAAGAGGGAAAAACGGCATTGGAAAAAGCACACAACAATAAACGTCTCTATGATTTACTGATTCATTATGAAGAATAAGGTGTTGTTAATACAATGTTGGTGGAATGGAGATGAATATGTCGAAATATGTAAATTTAACATCTGAACAGCAAGAGGCAATTCAGGAGATTAATCATAATTTGCAAATTATTGCTTGTGCCGGTTCCGGAAAAACAGAAGTGATTACAAGGCGAATTGCAAATATTTTGCAAAATAAGCCGGATGTGAAACCGGAAAATATCGTAGCCTTTACTTTTACAGAAAAAGCAGCAGCATCCATGAAAGCACGTATTGTAAAAGCTTTGGGAGAAACATCAAATATTAATATCAATCGGATGTATATTGGGACAATACATGGATATTGCTATCATTTATTGAGTAAATATGTAGAACAGTTTCGGGAATATAAGATTTTGGATACGGTAAAGAGTCACTTGTTTGTTACACGTTATTGTAATGAATGTGGGATGAGTGATTTGAAGCTGGAGCCGCATCCTCGTAATGTCAACCTATTTTTGCAGTGTATCGAGAAGATGATCGATGATTATGAGAATACAGAGGAATGGACACAAGAACAAAGAGTGGTTTTGGATAAATATATCCGTTGTTTATATGATCATGGATATATTGATTTTTCGTTGATGATTTTTGAAACACTTCGACAAATCAAAGAGAACCCGTTCTTTTTTGAAAGTTTAAAAGCAATTCGTTATCTTGTGGTAGATGAATATCAGGATGTAGATGATTTGCAGGAAAAGCTCATCCGGTGTATCGCAGATGCAGGTGCAAATATCTGTGTCGTTGGGGATGATGACCAGACTATTTATCACTTCCGTGGCAGTAACGCAAATAATATGATTACTTTTTCAGAGCGATATACAGATGTGCATCAGGTGAGATTGGTGAAAAATTTTCGTTGTGCACCGGGTATCGTGGATGTGGCGTCCAGTGTGATTGATTACAATGAACGTCGTATCTATAAGAAAATGGTTTCCGGTGTTACGACGGAGGAGGGAGAAATCAAAGCCCTGCGTTATCCATCGAAAGAAGATGAGTTTGATGGTATTGCAGAGCAGATAGCCGAATTATACAAAACAGGGATTGTCTACAAAGAGATGGCAATTCTTGTCCGTAAAGGAAAAATGATTACACAGGCTTCTCATGCATTAGAAAAGTTAGGGATTCCATTTGAAACGGACAGTGCAGAGCATTTTTTTGCAGGGGACTATTTTGGAAGATTTGTACTTACGCTACAGATTCTTATGGATGTGGATAAGGCGAAACTCTATGAGTGCTGGCAGGATATGGTAGAGGGAAAAGTTTTTAATGCTGGATTCAAATTTTTGCGTAGTTGTGCAAGAAACGGTAATTTACAGCTTAGTGAGATTATACAAGGTTTTTGTGAAAAGATAGCTTTTTTGAATGTAGATGCAGAAGATGTAGAGACACGTCGTATGGATTTGAATGGAATTGTGAAAATTCTGGATGATTATGATGAGATTTTTGGTGACTGGCAGTTATCTGCTCGAATTATGGGTGTATTGAAGTTTTTGGGTATGCAGGCAGCAGACGAATATAAATATCATAGCTTCAAGGAAAAAGATCCAAATGCAGATGCGGTACAGATTATGACAGTACATAAGGCAAAAGGCTTGGAGTACCATACGGTGTTTTTACCAGAGCTTATAAAGCGGGAATTTCCGGTTTCCAATATGGGGGGCAAAAAATACTGGCATGTACTTGGCGGCGTATTTGAAGCGAATAAAGACAAATACCAAAGTGACATAGAAGATGAGAGAAAGTTATTCTATGTGGCAGTTACCAGAGCAAAGAAAAATTTGTATCTGTCCTATGAATTATCCAATCAGCCGGTTTCTTGTTTTGTGGTAGAGGCCAGCGATTCTCATTATATGGATATAGACCGGAGTGATTTGACGTATAGACCGAAAGTAGATACATCGGATTTCACCTCAAAGTATTCTGTGGAGAGAACACAAAAAGAAAAGGAATGGGCAGAAGAAAAAGAAGAACAGCGACGTCAAATACAGGAATATTGGGCGTTGGTGAAATATGCCAGAAGTCAATTGTATTCTTACTATGGTACGGCATGTCGTTGTTTTCCAGCGGCTCGTGCAGATTTGATGAAAATCAAGTCAATGAGTCCGGAGGAAATTTTGGAGGCTGCAAGTATGAATGGACTAATATAACTTGTTACATTAAGAAAGAGAAAGTTTGGGCGAGGTGCAGCTCATGTGAGTCGTCCCTCGCCCTGTTTAAGATTGTTTATTTCCCGACAACCCCTTTGTTGTTTTGAAATATGATTTACACAAAAATATTATACACGCAAATCAATATTACCACCAAGGTGTGGTGTTACAGATTGTTCCATGAGATTAATAAGCTGGGAGTTCATGGCTTCATTCATTTCCATGGTCTGATCCAGCATTTTAATACTAACGGCCTGTGAAATACTGCCGGTCATGGATGGTCCGTAGGATTGTACTGCACTAAGAGCTGATGATACTGCTGCAATTTCCATAAGAATTCCCCTCCTATAACAAGTGTTTTGTTGCAACTATTATGCCATGTTTTTATAAAAAAGGCAATTAATTAAGTGTAAAAAAGTAACTATCCATTGGAGTTTCTTTTTTTAAGGTATCTTCTAGTAGTTTTTGGTAGTTTTCGTTTGTAATCCAAATGGAAGTAGATTCTAAACCGCCGTCTTCTTTACGGATAAAAGATTGTCCATTCGAATAAAAGTCCGGATGAATAAATCGTATGTAATAAGAGGTATTACCATACGAAACGAGTGTATCAATCATATGTACCGAAATACGTTTTTGGGTAGTATTGCCAAAGCTGTCGGTTGCCTGATAGGTAATTGTAACCTCTGGCTTTTGAATAAAATCAGAGGAATCAAAGTCCAAAATAAGGACATCCGTTCCATTGACGAGCAAACCGTCCTCTTTATCTGTTACGCGTACTTTTTCTAATAAACGTTCTGTGGTAATTGTTCCAAGTAATGCATCTTCTAGCGAAAAATAACGGTCATAGGCTTCTATTTCAGGATACATATCCCATTGGGCAATGAGTTGTGTGTCTTTTTCGAATTGTACTTCTTCGCCTGCTTGATAAGTATTTCCTGCGTCGTCTGTCCATCCTGCAAAACTGTGCTGTGAAAGCGCGGGGAGTTCTGCAAGCGTAAAGGATGGATAAGTATATTCTCCGGAAGCATTAAAACGACAGCTTTGGGTCTGTTCAGGTAATACAGCAGGAGAACCATTGGTGTCATAACGAAGTGTAATATCAGAAGTATAAACAGCATAGAAAATAGCGTCGTCTATGGCGGTATAGATGGTTCCAAGTCCGACATCCGGATGTGCATTTGCACTGGTGTGCGTTGACCACCCTAGAAAATTCCAACCTAACCAGCTATGCTCTGCGGTCATGTTAAAATCGGCATATTGTGTATTGTTATAAATGGTTTTGGATAAGGTTCGTGTTTGTAGTTCATTATCATTTCGTTCTATAAGTGTAATCGTAATTGTTTTTTGAAAGATAGCATATAAGGTTATATTTTCACTATCCATAATAAGCGTGTCTAATGCAGTGGAAGCATTGGGATCGGTATTCCAGCCGATAAATTTCCAGTTTTTTAGAAGTTCACCTTCTTTCGAGGCAGTTACACTAAGATTTACGGAAGAGAGGAAGTCACAGTCGGCTTGGTTTTGGGATACGCTTGTACCACCATTGGTCCAATAATCGTAGGTGACGGTATAAGTATTTACTTTCCAATGTGCGTAGAGTGTGGTATCAGCCGCAATGGTATATAGGTCACTGCCGGTGATTCGTATGCCATCGTCTGCATCCGTGTACCAGCCCGTAAAGGTATAGCCTTCTCGCATAGGGGTAGGTAATTCTCCATAAACATCACCATATAAGATGGTTTTGGAAAGTGGTGTTACGTCTCCACCGCATGCGTCAAAGGTAATGGTATATTCGTTTGGATAATAATAAGCACTGGTGCAGGTATCCTCCGTAACGATATAGGCTTCATCAATACTGTAGGTATGAAAACCTTCCGGTGGTGTCAGATATTGCGGTGTAAATGTTTCGCCGCTTACCTTTTGTTCCGTTATGGTGTCAAAGTGCTTCCAATCACTGTTTTCTCCTTTTAAAATATCAAAATAATAATGTTTTACTGTTTGAATATAAGTTTGGATAATTGGAGGTTCATCTACACTATCCTGTTTTAGAATGGTGAAGTTTCCGGCATGGTCGTATGCGAAGATTGCATAGCTTGGATAGGTACCATTTAGTCCTTCGGAAATCGCTACATTGTCTAAAGTATAGGTATACTCCATATTGGAGGTGTGTGTTTTGGTAAACTGGTAGGTTCGAAATGCATCAGGGGTCCCGGTTGGCCAGACGGAAACATAGACTTCTTTGATGTCTGAGACGGGAATGGAGTATATGGCGTAAAGTGTGAGTCCGTTTGGTTCATCCTGCATTTGCAGAGAGGAGAGTCCGTTTACAGCATTTGGATCTGTGTTCCAGCCAACAAAAAGATATCCCTCTTTGGATGCGGTAGGTGAAAGATCAATCGGTTGGTTGTAGTAGACTTCTTTGCTTGTTATTTCTCCATCAACAGTTCCGCCATTGCCGTCATAAGAAACGGTATAGATGTTTGGATAGTAATAAATATTGAAACTGCTATCTCCGGTTACTGTCCATCCGGTATCCTCATCTTTGGAATAGGTATGGTAACCAGTAGGAGGGGTGAGATAGGATGGCGTATAAATACTGGTATACAGTGCATTTGCGGTCGTTCCAGTCCAATAATCCCAATCCGCTTTAGCTGGATTATACAGATAGTGGTAGGATGTCATGGTATAGGTGTTTGGATAATAATAAACCTTGAATGTACCATCTCCACTTACGGTCCATCCATCATCCCAGTCTCTGGAATAAGGGGAATATCCGTTAGGACTGTCATAAGCAGGGGTGTAGGTACTTCCATAGTCTGCAGAGTGGGTTGTTTTGGTCCAATAATCCCAGGCATTTGTATGTATATTATATAAATAATGAGACAAGGTCATGGTATAAGAGATTGGTTTCCATTGGGCGTATAATGTTATGGTAGTGTTATCTTCGGCAGTAATATTTTTAATGGTGGCTTTGTCTGCATATTTTGTGCCGCTGCCGTCAGGACTTGTGTTCCATCCATCAAATGTATAACCTTCTCGTGTAAAGGTATTTTCTTTTAAGGTGTAGGAATATCCGTAAAGACAGGTGCTTTTTGACATGGTGCCGCTGCCGCCATTGGCATTGTAGGACATGTAATAGATATGTGCATCTCGTCTGCAGCTAAATACGAGGCGGTATGCCGTAGATGGTTTCGAATCGGAGGCAGACCACCTGGTGACAATTTCGGCCATGGATTCACCGATAGATGCGTATCCGGTATGTCCAACGGGTGTACCGCTGGAATTGGTCCAATAAACGCTCCAGTTATTGTAGCTGTAACCGATGGGCTGATTTAAATTGTTTCCCACAAAATCGGCAGGATGTGGAAGTACGGAATAAGAATCCGAGGTTTCGGACAGTGTCCATTTGGTGCCATCTGCCAGATAAGTTCCATCAATGATAAAACCGATACGAATGGATGCGGCTTCTACTTCTTCTCTGGAATGTGGATGAAAAATGCTAAGGGCAATCAGACAAAAGGCTGAAGGAAGAAAAATGGTTAGAAAAAGTATTCGTTTTTTAAATTTGTGCATATCCTGACCTCCTATGGTACATGTGCGTCGGTTACCGTGACGGTAATGTAAAAGGTTGTATTGTTGTTATTTTCAGAGATAATAATGCCTTTGGGGGCGGTTATATCGGAAAAAACAGTTAAGTAGGCTTCTGCATACTGCCCGTTGAGATCGGTAGCTATGGCTTTGTAATGAATGATGCCTTCTTTATTATTTACAAAGACACAGTCTTGTTCATATAGAGTGTTTGGTTCTAGTTCTTCCGCGACAAGCGTATCGCCTTGATAGATTTGAATCGAGGCAAGTCCTGCACCAAGGTCTTCTCCATGTGCGGTAAGAGTGATTACCCGATTTGTCCATGTATCATAGTCGGCAGTAAGTGTAATCGTAGGCGGGGTTTCATCTATCCAGTGAGCATAGAGTGTCAGGTCGGTTGTTTTTTGATATAAGATGCTGTTTTCAGAAATGGAACCATAATAACAATCGCCTTGTCCGTTTGGTTCGGTGAAATATCCTTGAAAAGAAAAGCCTGTTTTCACCGGCATATCTATAAGTGGAAGTATTCTATTATAAGTTGCCGTTATAGAATCTGTGCCACCGCTGCCACCCTGCTTATCAAAGGTAATGGTATACGTTTCCGGCTCCCAGGCTGCGTATATAGTGGTATCTTTTTGAAAATAGGTATTTTCTATCTGTATAGAACCATCTGCCGAAATGAGGTTTTCTCCAAGTCCATGAATATTTTTAAAATAACCCTGAAACTGGTAACCTGTTTTGGATGGAACCTGAATTGCTTGGATGAGTTGGGAAAAGTTCGAAGTGAGAGAAAATCCAACCTGATATTTTTCATAAAAGATATCCGTCCCATTACTTCCACCCTGTTTATCGGTTGTAATAGAGACTTCGATTGGTTTCCAATTTGCCATAAGCAGGAAAGTGCCATTCTGTTCGGATATGAGGTTGGAGACTTCCTGACCACTGGCATAGGTGTTTCCGTTTTGGTCTATCCATTCTTGTCCATCGGGCAGGTAATATCCCGGACGGGTAAAGGTATTGACAGCAAGTGTATTGTTTACGTCATAAACCATGGATGTAGGAAGAATACTGCCAAAGCCTTCGTTTGCATGATAGGTAATGGTGTACCGGTTCGGCTCCCAGTTTGCATACAGGGTAAAGCTTTGGTCGATTTCTGCCAGAAGAGGTTCTAATATTTTGGGCATGTAAGATGTGCCGTCAGGAAATGTGCGAAGGTCTTTTGCAATCCATTCTGCACCGGAAACGATATGATAGCCGGTTTTTTGCAGTTGTATCTGGTCTTGTCGCAGCAAGGTGGCCTGCTGTAGAATCCGTTGTTTTTGGATATAAGGTTTGTTGTTCTGGTAGAGAAAACCATTTTTTATGGTATAACTATTTCCAACAGTAGCAAGCGTGGAACTTTCATCGTAAAGTCCCTGAACCTGATAATGAATCTGAAGTTCATGATTTGGCAGCTTTTCGTGAATATCATAATAACTTTTAAAGTCGTGTCCTGTAAAAATTTCTTTTAGAGCAGAACGGTCAGAAGCATTTTGCAGACGGTAAATTGTTCCCCAATGGGTAAAACCGCCAGAGCCATCTTCTGTAATGCCGCCTTTTAGGGTATTGCCTTGTTTGGTAACTAAAATGGCATGCATGCTTACGTCAATGACAGATGTGTCCAATACATAAGCGGCCTCCTCCGGGTTTGCTGCGGTGGCAAGTTGAAATAAAGTCTGATCATCAATTGCATATAAAATATATTCGTGTGTGGCACTTTGTCTGGAATCGATTTCAGTCATAGAACCACCGGTTCTTTGCACGGTAAAGGATACCGAATGGTTATTGCCGGATAATTGGATGTCAAAACCGACAGTCTGATAGCGCAGACTAGAACTTGAAGAAGCTCGTTTGGCACATGTCGCATAATAAATGGTGCCATTGGTCATCTGGGCATGGTAGGTCTGTCCTTTTTGTGCTGTGCTTTCATAAAATTCTTTTGCATTGGTGTAACTGGTGGCTGCCTGGTAGGTGTCGGTAGTTGGAAATGATAGCCGTACCGATAGAAGTAAGGCAGCCACTAATACCATGCGAATCAAAATCTGGATTCTTTTTTTCACAAGATATCTCCTTTGTTGTGTTTTATTTGTAACAGTTTAAGATGATGGGGCAGATTCTGTAATATCTTCTGCAAACCAGTTATAATAGTCGTCGTTCATCCAGCATCCAAAGATATGGCCTGCTTGCAATCCTTGCTCGTTTAGAGCATCAATCAGAAGTTCGCCGCCATCTTTTCCATCTATGGTATGGTCTGGTCCCTGCATCAACACACCATAGCTTTGGTCGCCGAAATCAACGACCACGCCATATCCGGCTTTGATTAAACGTTGTTCATAGGTACTGATGTCAGCCATTGCTTCGGTGGTATCCACTACACCATCTTCGTTTATATCAGCAGTAGTATTAGAGAAAATCTGATATTCTTCCAGAATAATGGTTCGTTTGCCGGTTGTAACGGAGCTTTCGGTTCCAATAAGATTACGGAACGTTAAAATGGCTTCGGCAGACAACAATCCCTTTTCTATGTCTGCTTCGTAAAGATGAATGGTTAAGTTGGATTGGCTTTCGATCTGTGTTGCAACGGATTGGGTGAAATCACCTATCCAGGCATCCTTATCTGTAGGTTTTCCTTCCGCTAAAAGAAGCTGCTCCATAGCCTGTTTCATGGAAAGTTCTAAGGCATTTTGAATTTCGGTATGTCGAACTGCGTGTCCATAAAAAGTAAAAAAGATAAGTAGAAAAATTAGAATAAGGGTAATACTCATCATAGAAAGTAGTATTTTTTTCAAAATTTCACCTCACTTCTACCGGAATCCGGCATACAAAGAAAACACCGGGCCGATGGTCATAATAAAGCTGCAAAGATAAGGTATAAATACCACTCTGATGAAAAGAAAGCAGGTGGTTTTGCGTATCATAAACAGCTGCGGAAGGAATTTCTTCGGAATTTTCCTGATCGAAACTAGAGAGTTTTGTAAGGACAGAGGTTCCGTTGTCCATTTTTACATCCATAAGATAAAGGGCAGTATTTGGAGTTTCGCGGAGGGTGGAAGTTGTTCCGTCTGCAAACTTTAGTGTAAATAAGTCTGCAAAGGAATGCACATCTCCTACGAGTAAACTTTCTCCTACATAATTTGGTGTAGGCAGAGGCACTTTTTCAAGTGCCTCTGCTTTTTCAGCAACAGATGATACATTATCTTTTTGTGAGATGTTTCCAAAGTGTGACCCGATTTTTGTGAAAATTCCCATTGTTGAGTCAGAAGATTGTCCCAAGAGCAGAAAAAGTGCAAAAATGGTACAAAGCAGCGTCAAAAGCAAGGGGAACAAATGTGTAATTGTTCGTTTCATAAAAGGATTCTCCTTGTAATAACTTAAAGTGTCATAAGAAAAAGTGTTAGAAGGGTACTGAGTTTTTGTTGGAAAAACAATTGCCATAAAAGCAGAAGTCCAAAGAGAAATCCAATTCCCTCTAAAACAAAATCAAATTGGATGGTTTCCAATATGTGTTCAAAATCCATATGTCCTCCTATCGGTTTATTGCATATAAAAAGTCCATAAGCAGTCCGGCCGCAGCGGTAAATAAAATAATAAGAGAAATAGATTCCCATAGCATAGAAAAATATTTTTTCATCATAACCTCCTATATAATTTTTTGTTTTACACGTTCAAGAGCAATGCCGAACATATTCAGGCGAAATTCATAAGTGAGTGTAAGTTCGGCATATTTGTAGGCACCGGGAGTGCTAGCCCCAAAAATCTGAATGTTAAGTGCATAGTTTTTTTCTTCGGCCTCTGCGATAAGCAGATCTTTTATGTTTTCGTTGTAGTGGCTGTCAGCCAGTGTTTCAGCAACAGAAGCAAAGTAGTGATTGGTTTCGATTTCATCTGCAATACATAAAGTAAGGGAAAGTCCTGTGGAGAGTAAAATGATAACGCTCAAAATAGTAATCAAAACTTTATAAATAATATCCATAAATCCTCCTATTCAAATAAAGTGCTGATATGCATAAACGATACGATAACGATTGCAACACAGTAAATAAGCATCCCCAAAGTAACCACTAAAAGCGGTAAAAATTGAAAAAGTGTAGAGAGCCCGCTTTTAAATTCATAATTTTTTTCTTCTGCCTGCATCAGGCTGTCCATATTGGATTCAATCAGAAAGCTGACACTTTCTTCTTTTTGGTCTGCACCTGTAGAGAGTGCATAGAGTTTTCGCATATTAAATTCTACTTGTGGAAGCTGGTATTCGGCTAGAAATGAGGTGAATATAGAAATTTCGCCCGGATGTTCTAATATTTCCTGACTCAGTTTGGTAAGTTCAGGCTGCAGTACCGGCGGAGCAGAAGGAATGGAATGTAAAATAGCACTTTCTACACTTTCGCGCTGCATCAGAAGCATTAAATCAAAAAGCCATTTTGGAAAAGCGGCTTCCAATTCTTTTTTCTCGGTCATGCTTTTGGATTTGCGGAATAATTGTCCGCAAATCTGTTTATCCAAAATGGTATAAAAAACGATAAGTAATGCTACCAGAATAAAGTTTGTAATTTGAATAAACTCCAAGTGGACAATGCTTAGATCATTTGGAAATGCGTGCAGCACAAAGATACAGACACTCAGCATAAGTCCATATAGAAATGTTGTAAGATTTCGGGTTTCTGTGAGTGACTGGTGGTATTTCCAAAGAGCGTGTTCCCAAGCCATACGCATTTTTTCCAAAAGGACAAATTCACGTTTACATTCTCCGCCTTGGCTTTCTGCAAGCAGCATAAATTCGTGAAGATTGTGTAGTCGTTCGCAAGGATATTCCGCTTCCAGATGGTAGAGTGCTTTCTTTTCGGCTTCGGTAATATCACCGCCTTCTAATAACAGGATATCAATAGATTCCATTAGCAGGTTCTGCAGAGATCCCGCAGGAAAGGTCGCAGCGGTTTCCTGCAGGGCAGATAAAATATTTTTGGTTCGTACAAAACTTTGGGAGACCTGGCTCATGTAGGCATTGATTTGATGAAATTTGTTGATTTCTTCTGTCTGTCGCATTTGGTAGCTTTGTATTTTTGTCAAAAATAGCAGGTAAATGACACCGATGATAAGCAGATAAAACCATTTCAATTCAAAAAATAAACCGAATCCAATTCCGGAAAACAACAATAAAAAAAGAAAGTGTTTTGGTTTCATGCATACACCTCCCTAAAAAGGGGAAGAACACATGGTTCTTCCCAATTCTTTTTCAATTTTGTTTTGGATAAAGTCCGGTATCCGTTTTGGATACAAAACGCCATTTTCCAGAATCAGTGCTTTTCCGTTTTGACCATCCTGACGAAAATAAAAGCATATCTGGTCAATGTAACGTTTAATTTGTTGGTCTTTTGAAATTCTCTTTTTTAATAAAACGGCGATACCCACGTCATTGTGTACTTGATTCATGACGCGTTCGGTGTCCTGTTTGATGCCTAAGGCATTTACGATTTTATCGGGAATGTTACGTGCGTCACTAACGTGAAGGGTAGACATAGTAGCTACGCCGTTAGACCAGCATTCTAAAAGATGCTGTGTGTTTCTGCCGAGAGCTTCACCAAAGATAATCCATGACGGATTCATACGAAGAGCATTGGTCACACACTCCTGATAGCTGGTCAAGCCGACTTTTAACTCAATGCAGTTGTGGTTTGGGTTGATTTTGGAATAGTGAATTTCTCCAACGTCTTCAATTGTAATGACTTTTTCGTGTCCGGGAATGTAGCTGGACAGGTGTTTTAAAATCTCGGTCTTTCCGGTACCGGGTACACCACAGAAGGTAAAATTAAACCCTGCTAAAACACAGTTGATTAAAAGATAAAAGGTATTTTGATCACAGAATCCTTCGTCAATTGCCTGTTCCATTGTGAAGCGGAGTCCGGCGTTTTCTTTTCGAAGACAGGCAGAGACACTGTTGTTTGCTACGCTTTCATGCACGCAGGTGACACGCAGAGTATCTGTATCGACACAGAGCAGATTGTCTGTGGCATTGAAGGATTTACCGGTACAGATGCCAATGGTTTTTGCGACATTTCGCATATAGTGTTCTGTAATAGATGTGTCTTCGATTTTTTCCGTGACTTTATCCGTGGTGGAAACCCAAAGATTGCCACAGTTATAGTCTACATCGGTTACTTCTTTTGGAGAAAGATATTTCCAGAGTTCCGGAAAACGTTCCTCTAAAAAATGTTCGTTAACGGTCTGTTTCATAGGGGTGCTGCTCCTTTCGAGTGAGAGCTATTCGATCATGGCTGTTACTTTGTCAATAACAATACCAATAATATCTTCTGTAAAACCCTCAATCATGCCGCCTTCAATCATAAAAGATGAATACATAGTGACTACGGCAACACCGATAACAACAGCTAAAGCAATTCCAAAATAATCCTGCATAATTTTCTTAAAATCCATAAAATAATCCTCCTAAAATTTAAAAATGTAAAATAGTAAAAATAAGTATCAAAATAAAAGGCCGCTACTTTTGGCTGTAAACCGCAATGCCTGCTAACAGTGTCTAGAAATAAATTTGGGTACTAGAAAATATTCAAGCAATGGCATGTTTCGCTTGACCTTGTACAACCAGTCTAATTTTTGTGGTTAGCGGTTATCTGCTCCAATCCTCAGATAATCGGTTTCTACGGTTTTTAAATTTTGGGGATGCACTTACTGGATATGGTAAGTGCTGGATGTCTGTATTATGGCATAAAGTGCATAACTTCGCAAGAGGAAATATTCAGTTGCACAAAATTTTTATAAAAAGTTTAGAAAAGACCTATACCTTATATGGTGAAAAAAGGGTATAATGGAAAAGCAAAATTTTTAACAATAAAAGCAGGGAAGGGAATCAAAAAATGTTAGAAAAAAAGGGGAAAAAACGTTGGGTTATAATAGGGATTGTAGCCATAGTCATTCTTGCACTATGCATTGGAATCGGTGCAGCCGCTTCTTCAAACAAGGATGTGGCACAATCGGAAGGATCTGTTGAAAAGATTACCAGAAGAACGATTGCAAACAGCATTAACGGAAATGGCGTAGTGGAAGCTGCAAACAGGCAGGATGTGACCGGTGGTTCTTACGGGATGAAAGTAGCTGAGGTAAATGTAAAAGTTGGTGATGTGGTAGCTGCAGGAGATGTTATCTGTATGTTTGATACTTCCGATATCGATGAACAGATAAAAGATTTAAAGCAGAGAATTGCAGATACGGAAGCCGATAGAAAAACACAGAATACGAAATATGATGACCAGATGGCAGATGCAAACGCAGACCGTGAAGAACAGCTGCAAAAAGCAAATGAAAACCTGGAAAAGGCACAGGCAGATTTGGCAGAAGCAGAAGCACAGCTGGCGCAGAAAAAGGCAGAGTATGATGCATATATTAATGATGAAGATCCAATGCATAATGCGACAACATTGGAAGCGATTCAGATGGAATCTGTGATTGAAACCAAAGAGAACAATGTGGAAACCATTCGCATGCGAGTGGAAAATTATGAGACTCAGGTAGATAATATTGCAAAGCAGGACAATTCTAATATTGAAGATGCCAAAGAAACTTATAATGAGCAGGTGGATAACAGTATTGATTCCTTGAAAGATCAGTTGAAACGTTATCAGGAGCAGAAGGACGATGCAGTGATCACTGCAGGTATGTCTGGTACTGTGACGGCAGTAAATGTTACAGAAGATAGTACATTTTCCGGCGGTGTGATTGCAAGCATTGAAGGGGTAGATTATTTTATCGTAGAGGCACAGATTGAAGAATATGATATTCCGGATATTGTAGTTGGTATGAAAGTACTGATAAAAACCGATGCAACCAGAGAGCAGGAATTAGAAGGGGTGGTTACCTATGTGGCACCTCGTGCAACCAACAGTGGAAGTTCTTCGGGGGCATTAAGTGGTCTTATGAGTGGCTTGGATACCAGTAGTATGACAGGCAGCTCCGGAAGTGCGACATATTTGGTAAAAATTGAGCTGAAAGAACAGAATGAGAGACTTCGTTTGGGTATGAATGCAAAGACGAGTATTATTATCGACGAACGTGTGGATGTGTGGTCTGTTCCTTATGATGCAGTATTTACAAGGGAAGATGGCAGCACATATCTCAAACAGGTAACGGGCAAGGATGAAGAGGGTAAATTGATAATCAATGAATTAGAGGTTCAGATAGGACTTCAAGGAACATATTATGTAGAAGCGATTTCCGATTTGATTGATGAAAATACAGAGATTTTGATTCCGGATGCACAGGGAAATAGTTCGATTGAAGAACTTCTAAACATGATGGGAGCAGATGCAGGAATTTAACCGAATCAAGAAAATCCCCCACTTCAACTGCGTAGAGCACTAAGTGGGGGCAGGGGGAGTTTCTTGTGTCAGGTGGAGATTTCAAGCTCCATCTGACAAACCGCAAACAGCCATTTTTAGAAAGGTGAAAACAAACATGGGTACGATAATCAGATTGGAAAATATCGTGAAAAAATTCTACATTGGTGAACCGAATGAATTAGAAATTCTGCATGGTATTTCTCTGGAAGTAAAAGAAGGCGAGTTTTTATCCATTGTAGGTCCATCCGGTTCCGGGAAATCCACATTGATGAATTTGATTGGTGTATTGGATCGCCCGACTTCGGGCAGCTATTATTTAGATGGAATTGATGTAGAAAAAGCACATGATAATCAGTTGTCTGATATTCGAAATCAAAAAATTGGTTTTGTATTTCAGACCTATAATTTAATCCCAAAAACAAATGCGATTCGAAACGTAGAGCTTCCAATGTTATATGCAGGTGTACCAAGCAGTGAGCGTAGAAAACGTGCAAAGGAATTATTGGAATTGGTTGATATGACAGAACGTGCGAATCATTTGCCGGAAGAACTTTCCGGCGGGCAGAAACAGCGTGTAGCGATTGCACGTGCGATGGCAAACGATCCTGCGATTATTCTGGCGGATGAACCAACGGGTGCACTGGATACGAAGACAGGACGTTTGGTTATGGATTTGTTTCATAAATTGAATGAAGAACAAAATAAGACAATTGTATTGATTACACACTCGCCGGAACTGGCAGAAGAAACAGACCGTATTATTTCTATAAGAGATGGTAATATCGTCAGTGAGGTCGTAAAGCGAGACGTGGATGCAAAACGGAATACAAATGAGGAGGTGTTGTAGATGTTATTAAAAGAAAACATCATCCTTGCAATTACCAGTTTGAAATCCAATAAAATGCGAGCACTGTTAACCATGCTTGGAATTATTATTGGTATTGGTGCGGTAATTGCCATTTTTACAGTAGGTAATTCGCTGACTATTTCCGTAGAAGAAAGCCTGCAGTCAATGGGCTCAAACGATGTATATATAACGGTAACTGCACGCAGCCAGGAGCATGATTATAGTAATTTAATTGATGGTGTGGAATATCAAGTTTCGGATAATGATGCAGAAATGACGGATGGCGATTATATTACCGGAGATATGATTCACGAGATGTATGAACGTTTTGAGGATGATATTTATGCGATCAATATTTCTCATTCTGTTGGACGAGGAACGGCACAGGTAGCAGATCAGTATGCGAGTGTTTCTTTGACAGGAACAACGGTAGGTTATTTTATTACTTCACCAATTGAAATTGTGGCAGGAAGCATGCTGTCTCAATTGGATTATGAGAATCAAAATATGGCTTGTCTGGTAGAATCCGGTCTGGTAGATGATTTGTTTAATGGAGATGTACATGCAGCTGTAGGTAGTGAAATTGAAGTAGGTTTGGAAGATTCTAACATAACACTTACGATTGTAGGGGTATATGAAAACAATAGTGCCTCCGGAATGAGTGGTATGAGTATGTTTGGATTTGGCAGCAGTACGATCTATCTTCCATTAAAGACTGCAATGGCAATTGACCATGCGAAGGATCAGTATTCAGTTATCCGTGTCAGCTCTGCAGTAGGTGTTGATACAGAACAGCTCTCCCAAAATATCAAAAGTTTTTATGAGCCTTATTATAGAAATAATGCCGATTTTGAAGTAACTGTAATGACATTAGAAAGTATGATTGCAATGCTGACGAGTCTCTTGGATACGATTACGATGGCAATTTCAATCGTAGCAGGAATTGCACTTTTGGTAGGCGGTATTGGTGTAATGAATATTATGCTGGTGTCGGTTACGGAACGTACAAGAGAGATTGGTACGAGAAAAGCACTTGGAGCAAAAAATTCATCTATTCGTGCACAGTTTATTGTAGAAGCAATTATTATCTGTTTGATTGGTGGTATTCTTGGATTGATTTTAGGTATTACAGCAGGTGTAATGCTGTCGAATTATCTGGGATATCCGGCGATGCCATCTATTGGGGGAATTGTGATTTCATTGGTATTTTCTATGGGTATTGGCCTGTTCTTTGGATATTTCCCAGCGAACAAGGCGGCACAGATGAATCCAATTGACGCTTTACGATACGAATAAATGTTATAAGTAAAATTAATGTATAAATTAGGGAACATATTTGACGAAAGTTTTTCATAGTATTATCATGTAATCTGCAAGAAAATAGAAAGTTTGCAAGTGTTTACAATAGATAAGAAAGAAAACGGAGGCTGAAAGATGGGCGGATTTTTCGCAGTAGCGTCAAAAGAATCATGTGTTTTAGATTTGTTTTATGGAACAGACTATCATTCTCATTTAGGAACGAGAAGGGCCGGCATGGCTGTATATGGAGAAAATGGATTTGACCGAGCAATTCATAACATTCAGAACTCACCGTTTCGTACCAAATTTGAAAAGGATGTGGAAGAATTAGAGGGAAATATTGGGATTGGATGTATTTCCGATTTTGAACCACAGCCTCTGTTGGTACATTCTCATTTGGGAAGCTTTGCTATTACCACAGTAGGTAAGATTGCAAATGCAGATGAATTGGTGCAGGAGTGTTATAACTCAGGGAAGACACATTTTTTGGAAATGAGTGGCGGCAGTATTAATGCAACAGAAGTTGCAGCAGCAATTATTAACCAGAGAGATACCATTGTAGAGGGATTAAGACATCTGCAGGAAAAGGTAGTGGGTTCTCTTAGTGTATTGATACTTACAAAGGAAGGGGTTTATGGTTCTAGAGATCGTTTAGGACGTACGCCAATCATTGTAGGTAAAAAAGAAGGTGCATACTGTCTTGCATTTGAAAGTTTTGCATATTTGAATCTTGGATATAGCGATTATAAGGAATTAGGACCGGCAGAAATCGTATTTATGACTTCAGACGGTGTAGAAACAGTTAGCGAACCAAAAGAAGAAATGAAGATGTGTTCGTTTCTTTGGGTATACTATGGATATCCAACTTCTACTTACGAAGGTGTAAATGTAGAAGA
This sequence comes from uncultured Lachnobacterium sp., assembly GCA_964449855.1. Lineage (GTDB taxonomy): Bacteria > Bacillota > Clostridia > Lachnospirales > Lachnospiraceae > Roseburia. Next base: position 18,207 of record CAYVGA010000007.1, on the reverse strand, counting down.
AATGCGTTATGAAACAGGTCGTCGTATGGCACAGCGTGACAATGTAAGCCCGGATTATGCGGCAGGAGTACCAGACTCAGGTGTACCGGCAGCCATTGGTTATTCCAATGAGGCACATATACAATTTTCACGTCCGTTTATTAAATATACACCAACATGGCCTCGTTCCTTTACACCAACCAGTCAGGCACAGAGAAAAATGATTGCTAAGATGAAGTTGATACCGGTACAGCCGTTGATTAAGGATAAAAAGCTGTTGTTGGTAGATGATTCTATTGTGCGTGGTACACAGCTTGGTGAAACAACTGATTTCTTATATGAAAGCGGAGCAAAAGAAGTACATGTGCGTCCTGCGTGTCCTCCAATTATGTATTCGTGTAAATATTTGAACTTCTCTCGTTCTTCTTCCGAAATGGAACTGATTACACGTCGTGTGATTTTGGAACGTGAAGGAAAGGTAACGGAAGAGCTTTTGGCAGAATATTCGAATCCGGATAGCAGGAAATATCAGGAAATGATAGAGGATATTCGCAAAAAATTAGGATTTACAACATTGCAGTATGCACGTTTGGATGATATTATTGATGCCATTGGTATTTCGCCATGTAAGTTATGTACATATTGCTGGAATGGAAGAGAATAACTACAATAAATTAAAGTCGGGTCGTTTTGACCTGGCTTTTGTGATATATAAGGAGGATCATCATGAGACGAATGGAATTTAAGATGGAGAGATCCGGTTTAACACAGATTGGAGAACGATTGTCAGTTACAGAAGGAAAGTTACCGACCTCTTATTACTATACAATTGAGCATGCGATTGCAATGTCCGGGAATTATACCGTAAGTGAGCGTCTAAAATCCAGAGAAGGGGTTGTCGTGGATATTATAGAGACCGAAAAGGGCTTTTTTGTAATTATGGAATTTGATGAGTAATGGAGTGATAAATATAATGAAGATATTATTGGTAGCAATAAATGCAAAATATATACATTCAAATTTGGCGGTATATTCTTTGAAAGCGGCAGCAAAAGAATATAGTGATAGGGTGGAAATTGCAGAATTTACGATTAATAACCAGCCGGATTATATTTTGGAGGAAATTTATAAGAGAAAACCGGATGTATTGATGTTTTCCTGTTATATTTGGAACATCCGTATGATTGAAGAAGTTATGACAGAGTTTCATAAACTCTGTCCAAATATTCCGATTTGGCTGGGCGGTCCGGAAGTTTCTTTTGAAGTGGAGAATTTTTTACAGAAACATACAGAAGTTACAGGGATTATGATGGGGGAAGGCGAAGAGACGTTCTGCGAGCTGTGTGCATATTATGAGAGCGTATTTGCGATTCAGGAAATGAAACGTGAAAACGTGGCTGCTTGCGATTTGGAAAAAGAGATTACGGAAAGCCGTGCAGCGTTAGCGGAGGTTTTAGGTATTGCATACCGTAAGCATACCGGAGAATTACAGGTAAATCCGTGGCGTTCCATTATGAATATGAGTGAAATCGCGTTTTGTTATGATAAAATGGAAGATTTTTCGAATCGTATTATTTATTATGAGAGCAGCAGAGGGTGTCCGTTTTCGTGCAGCTATTGTCTGTCATCGATTGATAAAAAACTTCGTTTTCGTGATTTGGATTTGGTTAAAGAAGAGTTACAGTTTTTTATTGATCAGAAAGTACCACAGGTAAAATTTGTGGATAGAACGTTTAATTGTCATCATGCACATGCGATGGAAATCTGGCGGTATATTTTGGAGCATGATAATGGTGTCACGAATTTTCATTTTGAAATATCCGCGGATTTGATACAGCAAGAAGAACTTGCATTGATGCAGAATATGCGTCCGGGCTTGATTCAGTTGGAAATTGGGGTGCAGTCCACCAATGAAGTGACAATTCAGGAAATTAAACGTACCATGAAGCTGGAGCGTTTGAAAGAGGTGGTACGCAAAGTGAAAGCATTTGGAAATATTCATCAGCATCTGGATTTGATTGCAGGACTTCCATATGAAGATTATGCGACTTTTCGTACATCGTTTGATGATATTTACGCATTAGAGCCAAATCAGCTTCAGATGGGCTTTTTGAAGGTGTTAAAAGGTTCCTATATGTATGAGCATGCGGAAGAATATGGCATTTTGTATCATAACCAGCCGCCGTATGAAGTATTGGCAACGAAGTGGCTCTCTTATGATGATATCTGTAAAATGAAACGCATTGAAGAAATGTTAGAGGTTTATTATAATAGCGGACAGTTTGAAATCGCCATGAAAGTATTAAAGTGCATGTATGACAGTGCGTTTGACATGTTTGAACGTTTGGGGAATTTTTATGAAGAGAACAAGCTCTTTGGCATGAGTCATTCAAGAATCCGCAGATGTGAAATTCTACTGGAATTTGTACAGAAAGAATGGAAAGAACATGCAGATGGGGCCGAATTGCAGGAATGTATGCGTCAAGCTTTGGTGTTTGATTTGTATTATCGAGAAAACAGCAAGAGCCGTCCGGTTTGGGCAGGCGATGCAGGTGTGTTTAAGAAAGTGACACATTTTTATTGCAAAAATGGGAAAATGTCTCATGTAGAACCATTTTCATATGATTTTCTAGGAATAATGGATGTCTTACCAAAGGTACAGGAAAATGTTCTATGGGTACTGTTTTCGTATGACAAGAGAGATCCACTTACCCATCAGGCAAAAGTGGAATATGTTATTCCGGAAGAAGATATGGATTTGAAGTAACTGTGAAGGTACTGAACAGTTGCAAAATAAGATAATGAGAGGAATAGAGCAGGTAAGAACAATGGCAGCAAAGCGAACAGAGGAAATTTTAAGTCGTTTGGATGAAGTTTATGGAACAGAATATATCTGTTATTTGAACCATGAAACACCGTGGCAATTGTTGATTGCGGTTATTTTGAGTGCCCAGTGTACAGATGCTAGAGTAAATATTGTGACCAAGGATTTGTTTGCAAAATATGATACTTTGGAAAAGTTTGCAAATGCAGATCTAAAAGAATTGGAACAGGATATTCGTCCGACCGGATTTTTCCATAATAAGGCGAAAAATATTATTGCCTGTGCACAAAGATTGGTAGAAGTGTATGGTGGAGAAGTACCTTCGGAGATGGATGATTTGCTGACTTTAGCGGGTGTTGGACGAAAAACAGCCAATGTAATTCGTGGAAATATCTATCATCAGCCAAGTATTGTGGTGGATACGCATGTAAAGCGTATTTCGAAGCGTTTGGGATTCACCAAAGAAGAGGATCCGGAAAAAATTGAATATGAGTTGATGCGAAAACTCCCAAAGGATCATTGGATTTTATATAATATTCAGATTATTTCTTTTGGGCGAAATATTTGTTTCGCAAGAAGTCCGAAATGCAGTGAATGTTTTCTGAATGATTTGTGTAAAGCAAAGGATAAAAAAGTATGATAGATGAATATGTAGTGCTTGATTTGGAAATGACCGGTTTATCGGCAAAGACAGACCAGATTATAGAAATTGGTGCGGTAAAAGTCAAAAATAATCAGGTGGTTGAGACGATGGAGTGTTTGGTAAATCCTCGTTGTAAGATCCCAACAAGGGTTTCGGAGTTAACCGGCATAACTGATGAAATGGTTTTAAATGGAAGAGACAAAGATGAGGCTGTTGCGGAACTTTTGGATTTTGTCGATGGTTTTGTTTGGGTAGGACAGAACATCCATTTTGATTATAGTTTTTTGAAACAATGGGCGGTGAACCACAAACGTTCATTGGCTGCGGAAGCGTGTGATACTTTGAAGCTGGCGAGAGTTCTTTTGCCGACGGAACAACCGAAAAAATTAGAAAGTCTGTGTGCATATTTTGGAATTGAGCGAAAAAGAGAACACCGGGCATTGGATGATGCGATAGAGACATGGCAGATTTTTGAAAAATTAAAAGTGCTTGCACTAGAGCGTGAAAATGGAGCAATATATCTGAAGCCGGTTGCGTTGTCATATTGTGCGAAGAAACAGTCTCCGGCAACAAAGAGGCAGGTGGAACGATTGAAAGAGTACCGGCAGGCACATCAGATAGAGGATGAAATCAATTGGGAGAACCTCACAAAAAGCGAAGCCTCCCGCATGATGGATAAATATATCTTGGTTTATGGGAGATAAAAACTTAATTATACGGTAATTATTCAGGTGCTGAATAATTAGGATAAGTCTCGTTGGATAATTGTCCCAATCATTCCGGGTAATTCATTGGACGCACTGATAAGATTTTGGATTTTGTCAGACTGGTTGGTTTCTTTATAGATTTTGGTTAACTGCTGGTATATTTTGCGGGAGTCAGCCTTGGTGTCTACAGCAAATTCCAAAAGCATTTGGGCAGTATCATAGTCACCGGCAGCAAGAAGTTCGTCGACATAGGCTGGCAGCAGGGCAATCATATCCATATAATTGGTATCATATTTGGATAAAATTTCTAAATTGGCAGTACCGTATTGTAGTTTTAAATCGGTGTTGGAGATACCATTAAAGTTTATCATTGGCTTTTCGGCAAAAGAAAAAAATTCTTTTTCGGTAGAGGTGTTCAACTTTTGTGGTATTTTTTCAAAAGGTATGGTAATATAATTCAGTTGACTAATATCTTTTTTGCGGACAGCATTGGCAAGGCGCTCTTTTTCGAAGAAGTTGTCCATAACTTCCTTTTGCGAAGCATCGCCTTTTTTGATATAGTAACTTAATACAACGCAGAAAATGATAAATATAGTTAAAAATGGAAACATGGTAACGTCCTTTCCTAAATAAAATGAATTTAGGTAAAGTATAACAGATTTTTGGAGAGAGGTGAATACAATGAGTAAGAATAATCAAAAAATGAACAAACAGATGAACAAACAGCGTAGAAAGAAACAGATGATTTCGATTATCGGATTGATTTTAGTAGCTGCGATGTTGGTAACAACATTTGTTTCTGCATTGTTTGTGTATTAATACACGGTGAAGTTCGTAAGAGTTCTTGAAAAACAATAGTTTTGTGATAAAATAAGTAGTCAGTAAAATAAAGGTCATATATTTTTTAGAGGAAATCACATGAAAAAAATTAAAATCTTAGCAACAGTAGTACTCTTGGTGGCAGCAAGTACATTTTTATTCACAAATGAACATATTTTTAAAGCAGAAGTATCCGCAGATACGACCATTGAAGAAGGTGTCTATATTGGGGGTATTGATGTAAGTGGTATGACGGCAGAAGAAGCAGAAGCGGCAGTAAATGCTTATGTAGAAACTGTTAAGGCGCAGAAGATGACACTCGTTGGTCCAAAAGCCAATCTGGAACTTACTTTGGATGAGATGGGATTGACTGCGAAAACAGAAGCGGCTGTGCAGGAAGCAGTAGCAATTGGCCGTTCCGGAAATCTGATTTCGAGATTCAAGGCAGTAAAGGATTTGGAAAAAGAAAACTATGTGATTGATATGGGGTTTGCGATTGATAAACAGTTGGTAGCAGAAACCATTTACAATAAAGCCGGAAAAATCAATGTGGAATCAATTGATAATGGATTAAAGCGTGAAAATGGTACGTTTGTATATGTACCGGGTCAGGCTGGAAATGAAGTGGATATTGTGACTTCTGTAAATGCATTAAGCGATGTTGTTTCTACGGATTGGGAACTTGCAATAGCAGAAAATGCAGAGTTTATATTGGAAAGTATTATTTCTCAGCCACGTGGTACGCAGGAAGAATTGGCAACAGTAAAAGATTTATTAGGAAGCTTTACTACAAATTATACATCTTCCAGTTCGGGAAGAGCAAAGAATGTGGAAAATGGTGCTGCAAAAATCAATGGTACGATTCTCTATCCTGGCGATGAGTTATCTGTATACGAATTGGTAAATCCATTTACCAAAGAAAATGGTTATGAGCTGGCAGGTTCTTATTTGAATGGTGAAACCGTAGAATCGTTTGGCGGTGGTATCTGTCAGGTTTCTACAACATTATATAATGCGGTTTTGGAAGCAGAACTTGAAATTACACAGCGTTTTAATCATTCTATGATTGTTACTTATGTGGACTTATCCGCAGATGCAGCGATTGCGGGAACATATAAAGATCTTCGTTTTAAAAACAGCTATGATTCTCCTGTTTATGTAGAAGGTGTTTGTTCGGACCGAAATATTACTTTTAATATTTATGGTGTGGAAACACGTGATGCAAATCGAAAAGTATCCTACGAAAGTGTGACATTATCGGTAAATGACCCGGCAACAGAGTTTACGTTAGATGCATCACAGGCGCTTGGCGTTTTCAAACAGACAAGAAGCGAGCATGTTGGATATGTGGCAGAACTTTATAAAGTGGTAAAGGTAGATGGTGTGCAGCAGGAGAGAACCAGAGTAAATAAGAGTACTTATCAGGCTTCCAGCAGAAAAGTGACTATTGGTACAGCTGGAGCAACTGCAGAGCAGATTGCTGCAATTCAAGCAGCAATTGCAACAGGAAATGATGCAACGGTACAATCTACAGTTGCAGCATTGTCAGCGCCAACTGTGACTGAACCAACTCCGGCACCGGAAACCGGAACAACACCGGAAACCGGAACAACACCGGAGACCGGAACAACACCGGAGACCGGAACAACACCAGAAGCCGGAACAACACCGGAAACCGGAACAACTCCGGAAAGTACAACGACTCCGGAAGAAACTACAGGTACAGGAGCAGATGAGGGAACTGAATAATCAAGCAAAACAGTTGTTGTTTTGAGTGTAAGAACATGATTCAATAGTGAGCAGTCTCATCTGCACAGCATATTTTGGTGAGTGAATCATAATTATTCAGGCTGTGGCGAATTTCGTCACAGCCTTAAGCACTATAATAAAGGTAGAGAAATTATTTATGAAAGCAGGAAAATTAAAGGAGTCTATACTGAAGCGCTCCGTTTTTAAACAACTGCATAAGCGAAACAAAGAGGTGCTCATTGGACCGGCAGTAGGTGGTGATTTTGGTGCTGCTGCGGTGACGGAGGAGCTGGCGGTAGTGTTAGCTTCGGAACCGGTAACACTGAGTAGAGATATGGTGGGAAGCACTGCAATTCAGGCGGCATGTAATGATGTTGCGTGTTCCGGAGCAGTTCCAATGGGTGTATCGGTAACGATGCTTCTGCCAACATCATTGAATGAAGAAGAACTTCGTGATTTGATGAAAGACCTGGATAAGGCATGTGAAATCTGTGATGTGGATATTTTAAGCGGTCATACAGAAGTGACAAGGGCGGTAAAAGAGCCGCTTGTAATTGTGACTGCAATGGGAACAGTTCGCAGAGAAGTTCTTTTGCATAGTAGCGGAGTATGTCCTGGTATGGACATTGTAGTTACGAAATGGATAGGATTAGAGGGCACTGCGATTTTGGCAAAAGAAAAAGAAGCAGAGCTTCGCAGCCGGTATGCACAGCCTTTTCTTGATAAAGCAAAGACATTTTCACAGATGATGTCCATTATACCGGAGGCTGCAGTCGCCGTGAAGTCTGGCGCTGGTGCGATGCACGATGTGTCAGAGGGCGGCGTGTTCGGAGCTCTTTGGGAGCTTGCGGAAAGTGCTGGCGTTGGACTGGAAATAGATTTGAAGAAAATTCCGATTCGTCAGGAAACCGTTGAGATATGTGAATATTTTGACATTAATCCATATAAAATGTTGTCAGGTGGTTCCTTACTCATTGCAGCGAAAGATGGAAATGATCTGGTTATGGAACTGGAAAAAGCAGGGATTCCTGCTGTTGTAATTGGAAAAGCAACGGATTCCAATGATAGAGTGTTGTTAAATGAGGAAGAACGACGTTTTTTAGAGACAACACAGACGGATGAATTATACAGTATACAAAGGTAGCTATTCATACAGCTCAAAACACTTGTTGTTTTGAGCGTGAGAATATGATTCAGGAGTGAATAAACCCATCAGCGAAGCTGATTTCTCATGGGTTTGCGAATTGTAAGTATTCAGGTACTCAATAATTACATACAAAAATGATTTATCGTAGAAAGGAAGTAGTATAAAATGAGAGAAAAGATTTTAACTTATATCGAAAAAAATTCAAGAATTGATATTGCAGAACTTGCACTTAGAGTAAATGCGGACGAACAGGCTGTATTAAACGAATTAGAAGCAATGGAACATGAAAGAATTATCTGTGGCTACCATACTTTAGTAGATTGGGATAAGGTTGGCGTAGAGAAAGCTACAGCTCTTATCGAAGTGCGTGTAACTCCACAGAGAGGAATGGGATTTGATAAAGTGGCAGAACGCATTTACAACTATCCGGAAGTAAATTCCATTTATTTAATTTCCGGCGGTTTTGATTTCATGGTTATTATTGAAGGCAAATCTCTTCGTGAAGTAGCACAGTTTGTATCTGAGAAATTAGCTCCTATGGAAACTGTACTTAGTACAAAAACAAACTTTATTTTGAAAAAATACAAAGACCATGGAACAATTTTGGCAAAACCAGCAAAAGACGAAAGGGAGATGATTAATTAATGAGAAATCCATTATCTAGTACAATTGTAAACATTAAGCCATCCGGTATTCGTAAGTTTTTTGATATCGCAGCAGAAATGGATGACGTTATTTCTCTCGGTGTTGGTGAACCAGACTTTGATACACCATGGCATGTGCGTGATGAGGGTATTTATTCTTTGGAAAAGGGCAGAACATCCTATACCTCAAACGCAGGTTTAAAAGAATTAAAAGAAGAAATTGCAAAATTTTTGGAACGCCGTTATGAGCTTACATATGACCCTGTGAAAGAGATGATTATAACCGTAGGCGGCAGTGAAGGCATTGATATCTGTATGCGAGCAATGATTGAACCGGGTGATGAAGTGCTGATTCCACAGCCAAGTTATGTTTCTTATGAACCATGTGCGATTTTAGCGAATGGTACACCGGTTATTATTGAATTGAAAGCAGAAAATGAATTCCGTTTGACAGCAGAAGAATTAGAAGCTGCAATTACACCAAAAACAAAACTTTTGGTACTGCCTTTCCCAAATAACCCAACAGGGGCAATTATGGAAAGAAAAGATTTAGAGGCGATTGCAGAAGTAATTTTGAAACACGATCTTTATGTATTGAGTGATGAAATCTATTCGGAACTTACGTATACAGACAAACATGTATCTATCTGTAATCTTCCGGGTATGCAGGAGCGTACTATTTTAATTAATGGTTTCTCAAAATCTCATTCGATGACAGGATGGAGATTGGGTTATGCATGCGGACCGGAAGTGATTATCAAACAGATGTTGAAAATCCATCAGTTTGCTATCATGTGTGCACCTACTACCAGCCAGTATGCAGCTGTAGAGGCGATGCGTAATGGTGACGAAGATGTACAGATGATGAAAGCAGAATACAATGTTCGCCGTAAATATCTCTTAAAGAGATTTGCAGAAATGGGCGTGGATTGTTTTGAAGCTTTGGGTGCTTTCTACGTATTTCCATGTATCAAGGAATTTGGTATGACTTCTGACGAATTTGCAACAAGCATGTTGAAGAGTAAAAAAGTCTGCGTTGTTCCAGGAACTGCATTTGGAGATTGCGGCGAAGGATTCCTTCGTATTTCCTATGCGTATTCCATGGAAAATTTAAAGATTGCGATGGACAGATTTGAAGAATTTGTGAAAGAACTTAGAGATGCTAAGAATAAGTAATATATTGAGTATGAGTAACTATTCAGGTGCTGAATAATTACGTATATGATATTTATGAAATAGAAAGAGAAGTATAACGATGTCATTAAATATTGTATTATATGAACCGGAAATTCCTGCAAATACAGGAAATATTGGACGTAGTTGTGTAGCAACCAATACCCGTCTCCATTTGATTGAGCCGCTCGGTTTTTCATTGGAAGAAAAACAGTTAAAAAGAGCCGGCATGGACTATTGGAAAGATTTGGATGTAACTACTTATGTAAATTGGGAAGACTTTTGTCAGAAGAATCCGGATGCAAAAATTTATTATGCGACAACAAAGGCACGTCATGTTTACTCTGAGGTAAACTATGAACCAGACTGCTACATTATGTTTGGAAAGGAAAGTGCAGGTATTCCGGAAGAGATTTTGAAAGAGAATCCGGATACCTGTGTACGTATTCCAATGGTTGGAGAAACACGTTCTTTGAATTTGTCAAACTCTGTAGCAATTGTGTTATACGAAGCATTACGTCAGAATGACTTTTCCAATATGAAATTGGAAGGTGAACTTCATCGTTTACATTGGGAGGACTAAAATGAGTATCATTAAAACAAGAGGTCTTGTACATGACTTTATCCGCCGCGATGAAGATGATAATGTAGAGTCGATTACAACGGCGCTTGATCACGTGGATTTAGATGTAAAAGCAGGTCAGTTTATTGCGATTCTTGGACACAATGGTTCTGGAAAATCCACATTGGCAAAGCACATCAATGCCTTGCTTTCCGCTACAGAAGGTACAATCTGGGTGGATGGTATGGATGTATCACAAGAAGAAAATATCATTCCGGTCCGTAAATCGGCTGGGATGGTATTCCAAAATCCGGACAACCAGATTATTGCGAATATAGTAGAAGAAGATGTGGCATTTGGTCCGGAAAATATTGGTGTTCCTACCGAAGAAATCTGGGAACGTGTGGAAAAAAGTCTGGGAGCTGTTCGCATGACGAAATACCGTGCACATTCACCGAATAAATTATCCGGTGGACAGAAACAGCGTGTAGCAATTGCCGGTGTTATGGCGATGGAGCCTAAATGCATTGTGTTTGACGAGCCGACGGCCATGTTAGATCCAAATGGACGTAAGGATGTGCTGAAAGCAGCACATGAGCTGAATAAAACCAAAGGTGTGACAATTCTGCTTATTACCCATTATATGGAAGAAGTGGTAGATGCGGATTATGTCTATGTTATGGAGCATGGAAAAATCATTATGGATGGTACACCGCGTGAGATTTTCTCAAGAGTGGACGAGCTGAAAGCACACCGACTGGATGTACCACAGATGACACTTTTGGCAGATGAATTAAGAAAAGCAGGTCTTCCGATTCGTAAGGGAATTTTAACGAGGGAAGAATTGGTTGAGGCGATTTTGAGATTAAAATAGTGCAGGATGATTTCGTGTGGTGGTTTTAAATTTTTATAATTATAAGTGAGCAAGTGCAAATCATTTTTGTGCATTTTTCAATATTGGCTCAATTGTAGTTTTTATGTAACTGTTCCGTACAGCTCAAAACACTTGCTGTTTTGAGCGTAAGAACGTGATTCAACGCTTTTATTAATATATGGTGAAATATGTCAATTATTTTAGATAAAGTAAATCATGAATATAGTGCAGGTACGGCATATCATGTACAGGCATTAAAAAATGTTAATTTAAAAATTGAAGATGGCGAATTTATTGGAATTATCGGTCATACAGGTTCCGGTAAATCCACATTGATTCAGCATATGAATGGGCTTATTAAGGCAACTTCAGGTGGAATTTACTTTAATGGACAGGATATCTATGATGAAGATTTTAATATGAAAGAGCTTCGCAGTAAGGTAGGGCTTGTGTTTCAGTATCCGGAGCATCAGTTGTTTGAAACAACGATTTTCGAGGATGTTTGTTTTGGTCCAAAGAACCTTGGTTTGGACAAAAAGACGATAGAGCTTCGTGCATTTGAGGCACTTCGAAGTGTGAATTTTCCAACGGAATTGTATTACCAGCCTCCATTTGATTTGTCCGGCGGTCAGAAACGCCGTGTGGCAATCGCCGGAGTGCTTGCCATGAAGCCGGAGGTATTGATTTTGGACGAGCCTACAGCAGGTCTTGACCCGGCAGGACGAGATGAAATTTTAGGTTTGATTGCCCGGATGCATGAAGAACTAGGGATTACGGTAATTTTGGTTTCTCACAGTATGGAGGATGTTGCAAAATATGTGGACAGAATCATTGTGATGAATCAAGGCTCTGTGATGTTTGACGGTGTTCCAAAGGATGTGTTTCGTCAGTATCAGCAGTTAGAACAGGTGGGGCTGGCTGCACCACAGGTTACCTATTTAATGCATGAATTGCGCGAAAAAGGTTTGCCGGTGGATTTGAATGCAACGACGATTGAAGAAGCGAAAGAAAGTATACTCTCTGCTCTTGCAAAAAAACGATAGTTGTTTAACAGTTAGAGTGTTTTTACAAGCAGGACGGATATGAGAAAGGGCTGTTGCACTAAGTAAAAAGTCAACAGGATAAATAAGGGAGTAAAATGTTTTAGATAGAGGTTTAAAATGATTCGAGATATTACGATTGGTCAGTATTATCCAGCCGATTCTGTGCTGCATAAACTTGACCCGCGTGTAAAACTGTTTGCAACAGTGATTTATATAGTTGCCTTGTTTAGCTTTAAGGGTATTGCAGGTTTGGCATTGGTATCTGTATTTTTGTTTGCAGTGATAAAAATTTCAAAGGTTCCATTTCAGTTTATGGCAAAAGGATTAAAAGCAATTGTTGTGTTGATTTTCATTACATCGATTTTTAATCTTTTAGGAACACCGGGAGATGTTGTGTTTTGGAAATGGGGAAGTCTTCAGATTACAGATAAAGGTATCGTGAACTCAATTGTAATGACGATACGGTTGATTTATTTGATTTTAGGCACATCACTTATGACATTAACGACGACACCAAACCAGTTGACGAGTGGTTTGGAGACAGCTTTGGCACCGCTGAATAAAATTCATGTGCCGGTACATTCCATTGCGATGATGATGTCGATTGCACTGCGTTTTATTCCAATTCTTATTGAAGAAACGGATAAGATTATGAAAGCACAGATGGCCCGTGGTGCAGATTTTGAACATGGAAATCTGGTTCAGAAAGCCAAGGCGATGGTTCCGCTTTTAGTGCCGCTGTTTGTATCGGCATTTCGCAGGGCCGAGGATTTGGCAATGGCGATGGAAGCTCGTTGCTATAATGGCGGCGAGGGCCGGACCAAAATGAAACCATTAAAATATGAAAAAATGGATAGAATTGCCTATGTGGTGGTAATTTTGTTTTTGGTGCTTGTGATTGTGTCTATATAAAATTTTTCTTTTCTAAGATACAAAAATTTTCTTGTTTTGTATCTATACAAAAATTCTTAGCTGAAAATACACAAAATTAGAGTATAAATAGCTGTAAACAGACCAAATATAGGCATTTGCTTCTAAATTTGGTCTGTTTTTGTATCTTTTAGGAGAAAAAAATCCTATAGATACAAATTTGTTGTATTTTTTTAAATAAAAAATTTCTATAGATACAATTCGGTGATTTTGACAAATAAAAACAATGAGGATAGAAAAATTGAAACGAGTAAAAATGATTGTAGCCTATGATGGTACAAATTATAGCGGATGGCAGTTGCAGAAGAATGCGGTTACAGTAGAACAGAAATTGAATGGGGCATTGTATGATTTGTTGGGAGAAAAAATACAGGTCACAGGTGCAAGTCGTACGGATGCAGGTGTACACTCACTTGGAAACGTTTGTGTTTTTGATACCAACAGTCGTATGCCGGCGGAAAAGATATCCTATGCACTAAATACACGTTTACCGGATGATATCGTGGTACAAAATTCATGTGAAGTGCCGGCAGATTTTCATCCAAGGGCTGGAAAAAGTGCAAAAACTTATGAATATCGCATTTTGAATCGTGATTTTCGTGATCCTACCAGACGATTGAATACCTATTTCTATCATTATAATTTAGATGTGGAAGCTATGCAAAAAGCTGCGTCCTATTTAGAGGGAGAGCATGATTTTAAGAGTTTTTGTTCCGTGCATGCACAGGTGGAAACTACTGTACGTACGATTTATAAATGTACTGTTACTCAGAAAGAGGATGAGATTCATATTCGGGTAACAGGAAATGGATTTCTCTATAATATGGTTCGTATTATCGCCGGTACACTTATTGAAGTAGGGGCTGGAAAACGTAAGCCCGAAGCAATTTTTGAGATGCTGGACGCAGCAGATAGGCAAGCAGCAGGTCCGACTGCACCGGCACATGGGCTGACGATGATTGGAATTGAGTATAGGTGACTTTCATGTTATCATTTAAGTAAGAATGTAATTCAAGTGTTAGAAAAACCATCTACAAAGAGAAAGTTTTTCTTGTGGGTTTGTAAAGCGTACCGGACAGTTACGTAAGTATATTGAGAAAGGGAGGAGATGCATGTTGAAACGACCTATTCCGATTGGGATTGAAAATTACCGTGAAATGATTGATAGAGGATATTACTATGTAGATAAAACATTGCTCATAAAAGAAATTTTAGATCATGCAAGTAAAGTATATCTGATGACCAGACCTAGAAGATTTGGAAAAACATTAGGACTTAGCATGCTTAGAACTTTTTTCGAGGATGCAAGAGATGATAATGGAAACAAAATAGAAAATATCCACTATTTTGATAACAAGAAAATCATGGAAGCAGACGAGAAGTATATTTCACATGCAGGAAAATATTCTGTGATTAAGCTTTCACTGAAATCTGCAAAACAGCCGACGTTTGACATGGCTTATAAAAGTTTGATGTGGGAAATTGCACAAGAATTTCGCAGACATAAATATGTGTTGGATTCAGGTGTTTTAACAGAAGATGAAAGAAAGGTATATTCTGCGTTAATGAATCAAAAAGCAGAACAGCAGCAGTATGCGACTTCTATTATGATGCTTTCTCAATATTTAAAACGTTATCATGGATCTGGTGTAGTGATTCTGATTGATGAATATGATGTGCCATTGGAAAATTCATGGTTTCGAGGTTTTTATGAACCTATGGTTGATTTTATCCGTTCCCTGTTTGAGTCGGCATTAAAGACAAATGACCATCTTGCATTTGCGGTGGTAACCGGATGTTTGCGGATTAGCAAAGAAAGTATTTTCACGGGTTTGAATAATCTGAAAGTTGTTTCTATTTTAGATGAAAAGTTTGGCGAATATTTTGGTTTTACTCCGGAAGAAGTAGGGGAGATGCTGGATTTTTATGAAATAGGGGATACAAAAGATGCAGTAAAAAGATGGTATGACGGATATTTATTTGGAAACAAAGAAGTATATAATCCATGGAGTGTCATTAATTATGTGGATGATACAGTAAGTGGAACAGCGAAATTTCCGAACCCATACTGGTCAAATACTTCATCTAACAGTATTGTGCGTGATTTGGTGGAACGTGCGGATTCGCAGGTGCGTAAAGAAATTGAGCATTTGATTGATGGAGGCGTGATTGAAAAGCCGATTCATGAGGATATTACCTATGATACCGTGTACGATTCACAGGATAATTTGTGGAATTTTCTGTTTTTTACAGGTTATTTGAGAAAAGAAAGTGAAAGACAGGAGGGAGAACTGCGGTATCTGACGATGTCCATTCCAAATGCAGAGATTTCATATATTTACAAAAATACGATTTTGGCATGGTTTGATAAGAAAATCCGAAAGACGGATATGTCTCCATTGATTTGTGCGTTGGAAGAGGGAGACTGTGCGGCGGCTGGAAAGTTTCTTTCGGCACAGCTTATGGATACGATTAGTTTTTATGATTACCAGGAAAGCTATTACCACGGATTTTTGGCAGGAATTTTGAAGTGTTCGAATCAGTATATTGTGCTTTCGAACCGCGAAGCAGGTACAGGCAGAAGTGACCTTATGCTGCAGGAAACTGTTTTTGGTGGTCGAGGCATGATTCTGGAAATTAAAGTTGCCCGGAAAATTAAGGATATGGACAGACTCTGCGATGAGGCATTGGCACAGATAGAGGAAAGACAATACGAGGAAGAATTGAGGGAAGAAGGATATCAGGAGATTCTTAAATATGGAGTTTGCTTTTTCAAGAAAGGATGTTTGGTAAAGAAGGGAGAATTGCAGGTATGAAAAAATTTTAAGAGCAGCGATAGGATTAGTATTGTGTTTGATGTTAACCGTCTGTGGTGGTTCGGAAGGTGAGATTCTGAAATCGGATATCATTGTGCATGTGGAAGTAAATCCATCCTTTGACATTCATGTAAATGCTGATGGCACGATTAAAAGTGTGGAATGTTTAAATGAAGATGCAAAGACGGTTTATGCAGAAAGGGATTTGGCTGGTACGGCATATGAGGATGGATTTAAGCAACTTTTTACAGCGGTTAAAGATGGGGGGGCTTACAGGAAGGCGATACCATTGAAATCAGTGTGAGAAAAACTTCAGAAGTTTCACTTGAAATTGAAGAGACATTAAATCAGATTGTAAGTGAGTTTTCAACAAATGAGATGCCAATCGAAGTAGAGATGAACAGTGTAGTAGTAGATGCAGGTACATTTCCAAAATCAGAGGAGATGGCAGCGTCGACGAGCTCTTATGTGATGAATATGAATACGAATAGCGGTGAATCTGTATACGTACTTATTTATATGGATGAACAGCAGGTGATTACCTATGTGCATGGAAGAGACAGTAAGGGGCAAGAGATTGCAGAGAAGGCAAATGCAGTCGGTCTGCCGATACAACCGAACCAATGAACTGAATATGTTAAAAAAGCAATATACACAGGATGAGGCAGCATTTGTAGTCATCTACGGAAGACGAAGAATTGGGAAGTCCACATTGATACAGGAATTTTGCAAAGATAAAAGATGTATTTTCTTTCTCGCAACAGAAGAAAATGAAACAGAAAATAGAAATGCATTTAAGAACAAAGTAGCAAATACATTGGATAACCAGTTGCTTATGGTATCGAATTTGGATAGATGGGAACCAATTTTTGATAGTATTGCACAATATTGTGAAACTTCGCAAGAACGACTGATTGTAGTTTTAGATGAATTTCAATATTTAGGGAAAGCGAATCCGGCATTTCCATCTATACTGATGTCCATTTGGGATGAGAAGTTGAAAAATAAAAATATTATGTTAGTTTTGTGTGGTTCGCTTATAAATATGATGACAACACAGGTGCTTAGTTATGATAGCCCATTGTATGGAAGGAGGACGGCACAAAAGAAGTTACAGCAGATAGCATTTAAACATTATCATGAATTTATGCCGGAGTTAACGATAGAAGAACAAATAGAACGCTATGCTGTTACAGGTGGTGTTCCGAAATATATTGAACTTTTTCATAATAAAAAAAATATCTATGAAGCGATTCAAGACAGCGTATTAGACAGCAGTTCTTTTCTTTATGAAGAACCTGAATTTTTGCTAAGAAAAGAAGTTTCTGAAGTAGGAAGCTATTTTTCTATATTAAAGACAATCGCAGCTGGCAATCATAAATTAGGGAATATTTCGGCTGCGCTGAATACAAAACAAAGTGGTTTAAGTAAATATCTGGCTACTTTGTGTGAATTGGATATTTTGGAAAGAGAAGTACCAATTACAGAAGAGAATCCAGAGAAAAGCAAGAAAGGATTATATTTTATTTAAAGATAATTTTATACGTTTTTGGTTTCGATTTGTATTTCCATATAGAGATTTAATTGAGGCAGGACAGGAAGATTTTGTTTTACGGAAATTAAAGAATGGTTTTATAGAAAATCATGTTTCTTACGTTTATGAAAATATTTGTCGAGAGATGGTGTGGGATTTGATTTGTAGTGATATAACGTTTAATAGAGTTGGTCGTTGGTGGAATAAAGATACAGAGATTGATATTGTCGCTTATGACTCAGGCGGAAATGATATTTTGTTTGGCGAATGTAAGTATTCTAAAAATCTAAAGGGAATCGATGTATTGGCAGATTTAAAAGTAAAAGCAAAAGGGGTAGAGTGGAATAAAGGAACACGCAAAGAATACTATGTGATTTTTAGTAAATCCGGATTTACAAGAGAGCTTATAGAGAAGGCTGAGAAAGAGAAAAATATCGTTCTTGTAGATAAACTTGATATTATGACAAAGTAACATATGCATAAATTGGTACAAAATATTGTACAATTTTTTACAGAAAAATCCATAAAATGTATTTGACACACGCGGAATCGTGTACTATAATATTATAGTCTGTGATAGTATGAAAATGTAAGCCAAAGCCCCGGCAAGCATTTGAACTAGATACATCGGGTGAAAACGGGATAGCGTCCGGACATACGAGATTCCAAATAACCCAAAGTTATTTATTGTTAAAATCTTAGGAGGAGAACCAAATGAAAACATTTATGGCTAGTCCTGCTACAATCGAAAGAAAATGGTATG